>JAQBBZ010000113.1:0-34407 GCA_032125735.1 Labilibaculum sp. | reverse complement strand
TTATTTCAACAATAAATTTAGTAGTTTTTTTTTCATCATAATAACTATCTGAATACTATATAAATATAGTGAAAAAACAGCGTAAACCCTAGGTGTTTGCGCTGTTTTTCAGCACTTTACATCCTTAACTTAATGACATTGACCGCACGATTGCATCGTGTGGTGTACTAACTTTATAATAGTAAGGAACGCGATACAATCGCGCACCAGCGGGGTATCAATGTGATTTTCATCATTTGTCCCCTGCTTTAGCTGGGGCAATATAGAATTGAATTATTTCCTGCGAATCGCCCACAAGCCTAAAAAGGTCAACGCCCCGTTTATCATTAACAATTCAAATCCAATAGAGATTCCAAACTGATTGAAAGCAATATCTTTAATCGCGTAGCAAATAATTGGAGATAGAATGGCAACAACAGGCACTAGTTTGTCTTTCACCTGCCATTTGGTAAACAAGCCAAAGGCGTATAATCCCAACAAAGGACCATAAGTATATCCAGCAATGGTGAAAATAGCAGATATTACGGAATCGTCGTTAATTGCCCTGAATATCAATATCACAACAAGTAACAGCAGCGAAAACAAAAAGTGCGATCGGAATCTTAATTTCTTGGTTTGAACCTCATCATTTTCATCTGCTTCTAAAATATCAACAGTAAAAGATGTGGTTAGTGATGTTAAAGCAGAATCGGCACTCGAATAGGCGGCAGCCATCAGTCCAACCAAAAAGAACAGACTAACCACTGGTCCCAAATGCTGAGTTGCCAAAAGCGGAAATAAGTCGTCGCCCCTTTCAGGAATTGCAATGCCTTCGTGTTGAGCGAAAATAAGCAGCAAAGCACCCAAAACCAAAAACAATAAGTTCGCAGGAATAAAAGCAAAGCCATACCAATACATGTTCTTTTTGGCTTCGCCCAGATTTTTGCAACTTAGGTTTTTCTGCATCATGTCCTGATCCAAACCTGTCATCACGATGGTGATGAAAGCTCCCGTGAAAAATTGTTTGAAGAAGTTTTGCTTGCTTTGCCAATCACCAAACTCAAAAATTCTTGAGTACTCACTCTGCCCAATTGTATCAACCAAACCAGAAAAATTCAATTCCAATTTGTCCATAATCAGATAAATACTAACACCAACCGCCAACAGCATGAAAAGAGTTTGTAGTGTATCGGTCCAGACAATTGTTTTTATTCCGCCCTTAAACGTGTACAACCAAATCAGCAATATGGTAATCAGAACAGTTACAAAAAAGGGTACATTCCAAGCATCAAAAACGGTAATCTGCAGAACATTGGCCATTAAAAACAGGCGAAACGAAGCTCCGATTGTTCTGGATAGTAAAAAGAAAGATGCTCCCGTTTTGTAGGATACTTTGCCAAATCGTCCATTCAAATAGGAATAGATTGAAGTCAAATTTAGCTTGTAATAAAGTGGTAACAGAATATTCGCCACAACAATATAGCCGAGCATGTAACCAAACACCATTTGCATGTAGGTAAAATCGATAGATTTTACCCATCCCGGAACCGAAATAAATGTAACGCCCGAAAGCGAAGCCCCAATCATTCCAAAAGAAACCACATACCATGGCGATTGTTTGTTACCAACAAAGAATCCTTTGTTATCGGCCTTGCGACCCGTAAAATAGGATATGATTAACAGAAGGGAAAAATATCCAACAACAACAAGCAGAATAGAAACTGGCGACACAGGCTAAATTTTAAAATGTAGATCAAAAATAGAGAAAGCATTTCATATTGCCCAGAACATTTGTTTCTGAAAAAAGAATTCCAAGTCTTTTTTCCTCGGATTTTGCTACTTTTGAAGTAGACTAAAGAATCGATCGTAAAAATGAGTTACACCAATTTCCCTTCCAAGCTTCTTGAGAATGCTGTTGCTGAGTTTTCAAAACTTCCCGGCATAGGAAGAAAAACGGCATTGCGCCTTGTTTTGCATTTATTGAATCAACCTAAGGAAGATGTAAATCTTTTTGGTTCATCCATAATACAACTGCGAAATGAAATTAAGCATTGCAATTCCTGTTTCAACATCTCCGACACTTCTTTGTGCGACATTTGTGCCAACCCAAAGCGCGATCACGAAACCATTTGTGTGGTGGAAAGCATCCGCGATGTAATGTCGATTGAAAGAACACAGCAATTTAATGGTATTTACCATGTTTTGGGTGGTATTATTTCACCAATGGATGGAATTGGTCCCAGCGATCTGAAAATTGAACCCTTAATTCAAAAGGTTAGTGAAGGAAAAGCAAAGGAGATTATTTTAGCCTTGAGCACAACGATGGAAGGAGATACAACCAACTTTTACCTCTATAAAAAACTGAATAAATTTAAAGTCCCAATAACAACTATAGCAAGAGGTGTTTCCATTGGCGATGAGTTGGAATATACCGATGAAATTACTTTGGGAAGATCGATATTACACCGAACCCTGTTCGATCAAAATTTACAATAAACAATTAGCAGTTAGCAGTTAGCAGTTAGCAGTTAGCAGTTAGCAGTTAGCAGTTAGCAGTTAGCAGTTAGCAGTTAGGCAAAGTTCGGAGATCCGTACTCAAAGGAAAAGCTTTTCTAATACTTTTTCACTTTAAACTTTTCACTTGTTCCTTGTTACTTGACACTTGTTACTTGTTACTTGACACTTGATACTTGTTACTTGATACTTGAACCTTATCCCTTTTCGGATGTATTTGTCCGTTTCTGTTATTTTATTAATTTCGTGTAGTATTTAGACTAAATAAACACAATCAAAAAAAACACAACACTAACATGGCTAAAATAGAAATCCTGATTCCCGCGATGGGTGAAGGAATCACCGAAGCAACAATTACTCAATTTCTCAAGCAAGTTGGTGATTTTGTTGAAGAAGAAGATCCAATCATAGAAATTGCAACGGATAAAGTTGATTCTGAAATTCCAGCTCCTAAAGCAGGTAAAATCGTAAAGTTCCTATTCAACGTAGGTGACACTCCTAAAGTAGGCGATGTTGTTGCCATTATTGCTACCGAAGGAGAAGAATCAGATTCTGAAGAAATTAAAGAAAGCCCTAAACAGAAAGAAGCAGAACCAATCACTAAAGATTTTGCAGCACCTGTTCTTTTAGAAACTATAGCTCCTCAAATCAGCAATAAAACTGAAGATGGTCATTTTATTTCTCCATTGGTGAGAACAATTGCGCAGACTGAAAATATTGGAACTGACGAGTTGAACCAAATTCAAGGTTCAGGAGAAGCTGGCAGAATCACGAAAAAAGATATTCTTGAATATTTAAAAAATAAAAAAACGCAGCCAGCCAAAATTAGACTCGCCGAGCCAATAGTGGCACCAGTAAGCTCAGGACCTTCTGCCTTTGTATCTGCTCACAAAAGCTACGAAGGCGAAAATGTTGAGATCATTGAAATGGATCGTATGCGTAAATTGATTGCGCAATACATGCTAAACTCAAAGAAAGTCTCTCCTCACGTAACCTCATTTATTGATGTGGATGTTACTGGTTTGGTGCATTGGAGAAACAAAGTGAAAGATGAATTCCTGAAAAAGGAAAATCAAAAACTGACTTTCACTCCTATTTTTGTTGAGGCAGTTACCAATGCATTAAAAGATTATCCGATGGTTAACGTTTCGGTTGACGGCGATCGGATTATTCGCAAGAAATATATCAACATTGGAATGGCAACCGCTCTCCCAAGTGGTAATTTAATTGTTCCGGTTATTAAAGCAGCTGATGAATTAAACCTAATAGGCATTACTACAAAAGTAAATGACTTGGCAGATCGGGCACGGAACAACAAACTTCTGCCAGACGAGATAAAAGGCAGTACCTTTACCATCACAAATCTTGGAGCATTTGGCAGTACAACAGGAACACCAATCATTAACCAACCAGAGGTCGCTATTCTGGCAATTGGTGCCATAAAAAAGAAACCAGCAGTTATAGAAACTCCTCTTGGAGATACGATTGGAATTCGACAAATTATGGTTTTATCACTTTCGTATGATCATAGAGTGGTTGATGGAGCCCTTGGAGGAATGTTTCTAAAAAGAATTGCTGAAAACCTTGAGGGGTTTGACACAAAAAGAACAATTTAATCTCAAAAAAGACATAAATAAAAGCCATTGAATCTTCTTCAATGGCTTTTTTATGTCAACAAAATGACTATTACTCAAAACGCGAAACAAAATTGTTTATTTTGTACAGTAAAAATGCATATTCTTAACTACTTTAGCAGGAATTTAATCACTAAAGAGAAAAGCTTAAGTTTTTATTAACAATTCGGCTTTTTTATTACATTTGTTTTTGGAGTTTAACCCTTATCTACTATATTTAGTTATTGTTAATTAATCGTCACCATATAAACTGTTCACAAGCCCATAAATTGAACAAAAAAATACCTTTAGTTGTAAAGGTTTGTTTTATGGTCCTTATCTCTATTTTTATAGGGATAACTAACTCTCACTCTCTTTTCGCTTCCCCAAAAAAGCAAAAAATCTCATCGAAAAGACAATATCAAATTGCCGAAAAATTTCTAGATAATCGAAACTTCGAAAAAGCAGCTCTCATCTACAAAGAGTTACTTGCGGAGTCTTCCCGAGATGCTGATTTAAATTTCAAATTAGGATTGTGCTATTTGAACATTATTTCAGAAAAAGAAAAGTCAGTTGACTTATTAGAAAAAGCAATTCAATACACCAGCTCAAAGAACAATGTTTCGATGGATGTATACTTCAATTTGGCCAAGGCTTATCATGCCAATTACCAATTTAATGAAGCACTGAAAGTATACAAAGATTTATTACAGATTATTTCGCCTCAGAATACCTCTTTTAGGAATGACATTCAGCGTAATGTTCAGATGTGTAAAAACGGTATTGAGTTGATGAAGAATCCAATAAACATCTCAATTATCAATCTAGGAAACAAAATAAATACTGAATTCTCGGAGCATAGTCCTGGAGTTACTGCTGATGAAAGTACCATGGTTTTCACATCCCGCAGAAGCGGAACGGGAAACAAAATTGATTCCGACGGTCAATATTTCGAAGACATTTATATTTCCAATCTTATTAATGGAACATGGTCAGCGCCAGTTGGAATCGCAGAATTGAATACTATTGATCACGATGCTTCCATTTCGATTTCTGCTGATGGCCAAGAATTATACATCTACAAAGCTGGATTTGTCAACAGTCGTGAATCAGAAGGAGGAGATATTTTTGTAAGTCGTCTTAATGGCACAGAGTGGAGTGAACCTGAAAAATTGGCTCCAGTAATCAACTCTTCAAGTAAAGAAAGTCATATTTCTATTTCTGCTGATAACAGAACCATATACTTTTCCAGTAACCGCCCAGGCGGCTTTGGTGGCATGGATGTTTATACCGTTTCCAAACTTCCAAACGGAAAATGGGGCCGCGCTAAAAACTTAGGCCCTGCAATCAATACCGAATATGATGAAGATGCTCCATTCATTCATCCTGATGGGAAAACTTTATATTTTAGTTCTGGAGGACATAAAACAATGGGAGGACTGGATATTTTCAAAAGTACAAACAGTAATGGTCGATGGACAGCTCCTGTTAATGTGGGTTATCCAATTAACTCTACTGATGATGATATTTATTACACACCAACTCCTGATGGTAAAAGAGCATATTTTGCTTCTTACAGAAAAGGTAGTTTTGGAAGAACTGATATCTTTTTAATCAAAACTCCAGACGAAGAAAAAGTTGGTTTATTTGTTTTAAAAGGTAAAATTATTAATTCGAGTGGTGAGGTTGTTGTAAATTCTAAAATCACAGTTAGTAAAGATGATCAGGTTATTGGTATTTACACACCTAATACAGCAACCGGTAAATTCTTATTTATTGTTGATGCTGGTAAAAAATACGACCTTGAAATTGTTGCAGAAGGATACAGAACTCTTCGTACTGTTTTAAATATCCCACCTGAGTTTGCTAACAAAGAAAATCATAGTGTTATCACACTACTTCCGTTAACATTAAGATCCAAGGATGAACCGGACTATCCGAACACTTTGGAATTAATAGATCTTGACGAAAGTAAAATAAGTGATATTGGACAACTTCCTCCTACTAAAGATTCTATTCCAGAGAATAAAGCCTTTGTTAGTCCTGAAATTGAAAAGGATACTATCACATCTATTGAAAACTTAGACACAGTAAAAAATACAATTCCTGAACTTAAGAATGATACCATAAGTTCTAGAGTGGAAAATAATACTGATACAATCGTTCCTGCAGAGAAAGTGGGTACAATAAAAGATCCAGTTGTAATTCCAGAAGTTAAGAAATACGAACCAACTCTAAAAACCGAAGTTCCTGTTGTTGAGGAACAGCCTGAATTGATTAAGAAATCAATTCCTAATTCTAAAGACTCCCAAATTGAGGCGTTGGATTCTGGTGATTTAGCTTTCACTTTAGATTTAGGGAATTTTAATTCTCCACAACCTGAACTTTTTGAAGAGCTCGCAGGTGTTGAAGAAACAATTGGTCCTGATAATAAATACCATTACACATACGGCAAGTTTAAAGATTACAAGCAAGCAGTTAAAGCACAAAAAGATTTTGTATCAAAAGGATTTCCCAGTTCAAAAATTAGAATTTTATCTAACGACAATCTAGTTAAAGAACGAACAGGTGGTGAAACCTATTACACGATTCAAATAATGGCGCTTAAATCATCCGTTGAAACTGAATTCTTTGATAATTTGGATAATGTAAAAGCTTTTCGTGGTGGGGATGGTTTTACTAGATACACCTATAAAAAATACACATCCTATCAGGAGGCCATTACCGAAATGAACCGCTTGATACGAATGGGATATTGGGATGCATTTGTTCGCACAGTAATCAGCGATCAGTTGCTTTATTCAGGCATGAAATATTCCGATAATTGCACTTATACCATTCAAGTAATGGCTCTTCGATATCCAAAACCATTATCCTTCTTTGCCGATTTAGGTGATGTTAAGGTATTCTCTGATTTTAATGGATTATATCGCTATACTTATGAGGTATATCAAAGTAAAGCTGAGGCTATTCATGATTTAGGCTATGCACTTAAAAGAGGTTACTGGGATGCATTTGTAAGAAAATCACTTTCGGGAGAACATATTTTGGATTTCAACACCGATAAATCCGATAATTACTATACGATTCAAGTGATGGCTCTTCGCAATGCGAAAACTCTTTCTTATTTCAATAATTTAGGGACAGACAGCCTTCGAATTTACAAAGGTAATGATGGTTTATCAAGATATACTTTTCAAAAATATTCATCATTGGACAAAGCAAAAAGCAGACTTTCTTCAGTAAGAAAAAAAGGTTATTTTGATGCTTTCACCCGGGAAATAAAATGGTACAATGAACACTAAAATGCAGATTCTGGAAGGCAATAATATTCGTTTACGAGCTTTGGAACCGTCCGATTTAAAATTACTCTACAATTGGGAGAATAATTCTGCAATCTGGGAGGTAAGTCATACCTTAAAACCATTTTCAATTTTTATCTTAAAGCAATATCTGGAATCATCACATCTGGATATTTTTGAGACCAAGCAACTCCGCTTAGTCATTGAATTAATTGACACTGATACTCCAATAGGTTTAATCGATCTTTTTGATTTTGATCCGTTCCACCAAAGAGCAGGTGTTGGAATCTTGATAAACAGTGCCGAAAATAAAAATAAAGGATTTGCTTCTGAAGCTTTGGAAATCTTTTGTAATTACGCATTTAGTATCCTTCAAGTTCATCAGTTGTATTGTAACATTACAACCACTAATGAAATTAGTCTTCGACTATTTTCAAAACTAGGATTTGAAATTATTGGCATTAAAAAAGATTGGATTCGCTCTAAAAATGGATGGATAGATGAATACAGCTTACAGAAAATTAATCCTGGAAATTTTTAATACTTGCATATAAAGGAATTTCGGCAATAAATTTAAAACTCTTTTTCTCATAGTCCATTTGGCAACAATAATGCTGTAATCCATTGGTAACAACCAAAAAAGGAACTCTCAGTTTCATATTATAACGTGCAATTTGATTGAAAACATCCTGAGTTATTTTCACCTTTACCGATTTGCATTCCACAATCATAACAGGTTGTGCATTGTTATTATACAAAACAATGTCACTTCGTTGCGGAAGAAGATTAACATCAACTTTCTTTTCAACTGCGATTAAAGATCCAGGATAACCTTTTTCGTCAACCAAATATTGAATGAAATTTTGCCTAACCCACTCTTCGGGGGTCAATACCACATACTTCTTTCGAATACTGTCAAAAATTAATTTTCTTTGCAGTTCAAATTTTATTTTAAAAGAATAAGTTGGTAAATTTAAATTTTCCATAAAATTGCTATTAAAGCCTATAAAGGTAGAAGATTATTCCTGATATTTATTTACTAAGCCCACATGAAAACAAAAGAGGAAATTGTAAAAAACTGGTTAACAAGATATACCGGCAGAGAACTCTCTGATTTTACTCCATATATACTTCTAACTAACTTCAATCACTATGTTGAGCTATTTGCTGAATGGCACAATGTTAAAATTCTTGGTGAAGATAAAGCAATGCCTAATGCTTCTGCAGAGAATATCACCATAATTAATTTTGGGATGGGAAGTCCCAATGCCGCAACCATTTTGGATTTGCTAAGTGCAATTAAACCCAAAGGAGTGCTTTTTTTAGGCAAATGCGGAGGTTTAAAGCGCAAAAACAAACTAGGAGATCTGATATTACCAATCGCAGCAATTCGTAGCGAAGGAACCTCTAATGATTATCTACCTCCTGAAGTTCCATCATTACCAGCCTTTAGTCTTCAAAGGGCTGTTTCGCAGGTAATTTCGGATAGAAATAGGGAATATTTCACGGGAACAGTATTCACTACGAATAAGCGAGTTTGGGAATTCGACGAACGTTTCAAGAAGTATTTATCAAAAACCCGAGCCATGGCCATTGATATGGAAACAGCAACAATATTTACAGTTGGTTTCTACAATGGAATTTCGACAGGAGCCTTGCTTTTAGTTTCTGATCAGCCAATGATATCTGATGGAATAAAAACAGATGAAAGTGATGCAAGTGTAACACTTAATTTTGTAGAAGAACACATCAGAATCGGGATTGAAGCCCTAAAAGAAATAATGCACAACAAGCAATCGGTTAAACACTTACGCTTTTAATACAAAAATATATGACATTTGAGGATATCCTTAAAAGCTTAAAAAAGAAAGAATACGCTCCTATTTATTTTTTGATGGGAGAAGAAAGTTTTTTTATCGATCAAATTACCGATTACATTATTGCAAATGCTTTGAAGGAATCTGATAAAGATTTCAATCAAACAATATTGTATGGAAAAGATACAGATATAGGTACCATAGTAACAACAGCTCGAAGATTTCCAATGATGTCCGAAAAACAGTTGGTTGTGGTTCGAGAAGCCCAAAATATTAAAAACATAGACCAACTTCTGTCCTATGTTCAAAATCCATTGCATTCTACAATACTTGTCATTAATTACAAATACAAATCGTTAGACAAGCGAAAAAACTTTACAAAAGAGGTAGCAAAAAATGGAATCTTATTCGAGTCGAAAAAAATATATGAAAGCCAAGTTCCCGATTGGATTAAAAATTACACAAATAAGCAAGGATATCAAATAGACTCAAAAGCATGCTTTCTACTTGCCGAATTTTTAGGTAACGATTTAGGTAAAATCACCAATGCTCTTGATAAATTAACTATAAATATTACAGAGAGTAAAACGATCACACCAAGTGAAATTGAAAAAAATATCGGGATATCTAAAGATTTCAACAACTTTGAATTACAAAATACTCTCGGCAAAAAAGACGTTTTTAAAGCCAATCAAATCATAAACTATTTCGCTACGAATGAAAAAAATAATCCGATGGTTGTAACCATTGCCTTATTACACTCGTATTTCTCAAAAGTTCTAAAGTATTATTTTATCAAAAATAAAACCAATGATAAAATGATAGCGTCGACTTTACAAATTAATCCATATTTTGTAAAAGACTATAAACTTGCAGCAAAAAATTATGACCCTAAAAAACTAGTATCCATAATTGCACTGCTACGAGAATATGATCTTAAATCGAAAGGAATTGGTGATGTAAGTACAAAACATGGAGATTTATTAAAGGAATTAATATTTAAAATTTTACATTAGTATATCGATTAAGAAAACAATAATAAGTTGTACATAAATCCCAACGATGAGATTTTATTTACCCATTTGCCTACTTACAATATTAATTTGCTCTAACCTTTCTGAAGGTTTTGGACAAGTTACTCCTGTTGCACTTAATGATACGGTTTCAATAACCAATAAGAGTGTTTCAAACGAAGTGGTATATATCGAAGTTGATTTTCTGGAAAATGATAAATTTTCCAATGTTAATGAACTTAAGATTTCAATCTTAAGTCAATCGGATCAATATGGAAAAATGCATTTGATAGAAAACAATACGTTAATGATTTACTATCCTTATGAAAATTCATTTGGCACAGATACAATTCAATATCAAATTTGCAATAAAGCCAATAAGTGTAGTAAAGCATTTGTAATCGTACAAGTTCTCGATCCAAATCAGGTTGAACTTCTAATTCCAAAATCCTTTACCCCAAATAATGATGGAGCTAATGAAAAGTTCTATATCAAAGGAATTGAAAATTATCCTGAAAATGAATTTATTGTATTCTCAAGATGGGGAACCAAGGTATACGAACAAAAGAATTACACGAATGATGACGCTTGGGATGGTGGTTATAATAAAGCCGGGGTAAAATTAGGCCCTGGAGATAAACTTCCCAAAGGAACGTATTTCTTTAAGTTGATTATAAATGACAAACAGTATGTGAAAAGTGGGTACATTGTTATTAAGTACTGATAAATGGGTTACAAATCGATAAGCTTTCTTCTGTTTGCAACAATTCTTCTGTGTTCTCTAAAATTACAGGCGCAGGAAGAAATCCGCTTTTCAAATTTTAAATACAATCGCCTTTTTTACAATCCTGCCTATGCAGGGAGTAGTGGCTTTATGGAAGCTGTGCTTGCCTATAGGAACCAATGGGTAGGTATTGAAGGATCACCAGAAACTGCATCTGTTTCTTTTCAGGCACCAATTAATTACACCAATTCAGGTGTGGGGGTGGTTGCTTATCGCAATCAGTTTGGAATTCAATCGGACGTTGCAATTTTCTTAAATTACGCCTACCACATTCAAATTAGTCACGAAGGCAAATTGGGAATGGGACTACAAGCTGGTTTCATCAACAAACAAATAAATTGGGCTGAGTTGGATTTCTACGATCCTAACATCAGTAGTAATCTTCAACAAAGTGACAACATAGTTCCAGATAAAAACATCTCAACTTGGGTGCCTAATTTTGGTGTCGGATTTTACTATTACACACCCGATTATTATTTCAGTTTATCAATTCCACGTTTACTTTCCAATGACCAACCCTCTACTGAAGGGATAACTAATAATGTAAGTTTTGATTCCAAATCACTCTTCTATTATTTAGGTGCTGGCGTAACTCTGCCAATTAACCGCGAAATTGATTTTTCGCCTTCAGTATTATTTGTCGGATCTCATAAAACGTCGAATTTAATTAATGTAAACCTCGATTTTATGCACGATAGTGGTGTATCTGTTGGTGCTGGCTACAGAAGTGATGGTACATGGGCTGGTTTACTTGGCTATCAACTCTCTCAAAAACTAAGATTTTCATACTCTTATGAAAAATCTTTCGGAAATTATCCTACAAAAGGCTATACAAATCATGAAATAATATTAAATTACAATTTATCATTACGTAAAAGCCAGATTACATCACCAAGATATTTCTAGTAATATGAATAGAAGTCGAATCTTACATTTCCTGTTAATAATTGTATTTGTTCTTTCAGGTGTTTCTTCATCCTTAGCACAAGATCAGCAAGTACAAAAAGGCAATCGCCTATACGATAATAAAGAGTTTGCCGCAGCTTGTCTGTTTTACGAAAAACATCTCAAAACCTCTGACGATATTGAGGTAAAAAGAAAACTTGCCAATTGTTATCTTAAAACTCAAAAAGATACCGAAGCAAATTATTTATTAGAAAGCATTGTTGATAACCCAAAAGCAATTGCTGAAGACTATTTAAATTATGCAAATCTCCTAAAAAGAGTTCGTAATTATGATAAGGCAAAAGTTTTTTATCAAAAATATGCGGAACTAAAACCCGAAGATAAAAACATCAGTAAATTAATTATCTCCTGCAATTCAATTAACGAATTGAAAGATAATCAATCATATACAATAAAATCACTTTCAATTAACTCTCCACAAGCTGATTTTGCTTCTGGATTTTACAAAAACGGACTTGTATTTGTTTCCGGACGAAAAAACAATACTTCAAGCGAAGTTGATGGTAGAACCGGAGAATACTATTTAGATATGTATTATTCAGAAAAATCTGGAGACCATTTCCTATCTCCAGAATCATTTTCTAAAGATTTCAACACTAAATACCACGAAGGTCCGGCTTGTTTTAGCTCCAATGAAAAATTTATATTCTTCACACGAAACAAAGGAACTCTAAATCTGGAAGGGAAATCGGAATTAAACTTATACACTGCAAGACACAATGGTACTGACTGGGATAAGGCTGAATTATTCCAATTCTCAGGACAAAATTATTCAATGGGACACCCTAGCCTGTCCGCAGACGGAAGACATCTTTATTTTATTTCTAACATGGATGGCGGCTACGGAGGGACGGACATTTATGTTTGTCAAAAAATCGGTTTTACTTGGAGCCGTCCAATTAATTGCGGATCTTCAATAAATACTGACGGCGACGAAATGTTTCCATTTATTGCCGAAGATGGTTACCTCTATTTTGCTTCTGACGGTCACATAGGATTAGGTGGCTTAGATATTTTCAAATCCATTTTCGAACAAAACGAATGGACTTATCCGGTAAATTTAGGACCTCCATTCAATTCATCAAAAGATGATTTTGGATACATAATTAGAAAGAATAAAGATATTGGCTATTTCTCCTCAAACAGAAATGGCAGCGATGACATTTTTGAATTCAAGCAAAATCCCGAAAAAATACAAAATTTAAAAGGAAGGTTAATTGTTAGCACTAGTAAAGAAGCGTTGAAAGATGTTGAGCTTATTCTTATGGATAATTTATCGAAGGAGAGTTCAACTAAATCAGATGAAAACGGAATTTTTTCTTTTGATATTTTCAAGGGCAAAAATTATAGTTTGATAGTTAGCAAACCTGGTTACAAAACAAAACGAATTCTTTATTTTGCTTCTGATGATCAAACAAATCCAAAACAATTAAATATTGTGATGGATACAACTCATTGGGTTCAATTCAAGGGGAATATTATCGATCAATTTTCTTCTAGAGCTGTTGAAGAAGCCTCAATTCAGATAATTAATCAAACCTACAAAAGCAATTCATTCTGTTTAAGTGATGAATATGGTGACTTTATACAGGATATTGATCCTTCAAAAGCCTACAATATAATCATACAAAAAGAAGGTTATTTCACTAAAGTGATTAATAATTACCAGTATCAAGCGGATAAGTTTGAGCAAATTGAAATTCAAAAATTCTCTACAAATCAGGATATGGAACTCTATGGAGTTGAATACGATGCTGGTTCATGGGAATTAAAAGAAAACACAATTATAGAACTGGATAACCTAGCTGGTTTATTAAAAGTAAATCCACATATTTCTATTGAGATTAATGGCTTTACGGATCAGGACAAAGGAAAAAGAGAAAACAACTTACTTTGCGAACAACGAGCTAAAATTGCCTCTGAATATATTATTTCAAAAGGCATAACGCCAAATCGTGTTCAATATAAATCAGCTGGATACGATTCTGGCAGATCAGCTATAGTTGTAACACTAACTGAAGCATTCTAAATTACAAACATGACCATTATTATCATTGCCATTACTGCTCTAATATCAATAGCTGCCTTTAATAAGGTTGAATTGTTGTACAAATACCAATTTAATGCCTACCAAATAGTTAAAAGGAAACAATGGTATCGAATATTTACCTACGCATTTCTTCATGCTAATTGGGATCATTTATTGGTGAATATGGTCGTGCTTTTTTTCTTTGGAAGAGTTCTTGAAACTTATTTCAACGACTATTTTGGAGCTTCTGCAGTTCTCTATTTTATCCTTTTATATGTTGGTGCTATTGTCTTTTCTACTCTTTACGATTTAAAAAAACATCGTGAGCATTATCATTACAATGCTGTTGGTGCTTCGGGTGCTACATCAGCGGTTGTTTTTTCAGCTATTTTCTTTGCTCCCTTGGAAAAGATTTATTTCCTGTTTTTTATTCCAATACCAGGAATCATATTTGCCATAGGATATCTGTATTATTCCTATTACATGAGCAAGAAAAACCTGGATAACATTGGTCATAGCGCTCATTTCTATGGAGCGGTTTTCGGATTTCTATTTCCTATCCTTATTAAACCCCAATTATTCTCCTTATTTTTGCAGCAGATTCTCAATTTCTAGAACATGCAAAAAGCCGTATTCCTTGATCGTGATGGTGTAATCAACTCGGACGAAGGACATTATTATATTTATAAAATCGAAGATTTTAAAATTAACGAAGGCGTCATTCCTTCCTTAAAAAATATTTCGGAAGCAGGATATATCCTATTCATTGTAACAAACCAGGGGGGAATTGCCAAAGGAGTCTATTCCGAAGATGATGTAAAGATGGTTCATGATCATTTACTTTCTATCTTAGAGAAGGAAAACATCCACATTAAACAAATCTACTTCTGCCCTCATCACGATAGTGTTGCAAAGTGCGATTGCCGGAAACCAAATCCTTATTTCATAAAAAAAGCTATTCTCGATTACAATATCGATCCAACGAAATCGTATCTAATTGGTGATAGTCCGAGAGATATTCAAGCTGCAGAAGCTGCCGGAATAAAAGGAATCAAAATTCAATCGAACGAGAATATTAGAGTTTATTGTGATCAAATAGTAAAAGGAGAAATATAGTAATGAGTACAGTTGAAAAAATATGTTTAGACGGTAAACTTTACACAAAAGATGAATTGCTTTTTGGAGCTGGAAATCGTGCTTTCCGTTATGGTGACTCGCTATTTGAGACTATTCACGCGAACGGTACTGAAATTCAGTTTCTGCCGGAACATCTTAACAGATTAATAGAAGGAATGGATTGTTTGGGCATGATTATCCCTCCTGCATTTCGGGAAAAGATTAAAACAGATATTGTTTTTTTAATCAATAAAAACAAGGCTTTTGCAGGCACCAGAATTCGCCTAAGCGTTTTTCGAAAAGAAGGGGGTTTGTACACACCAACCGATAATTCCATTTCCTACTTGATTGAAACTTCAGTTCTCGATAATGCTCACTACGTACTCAACCGAAAGGGATTAAAAATTGGGATTTACGATAAATTGAGGAAATCGTACAATATTGTGTCGAGATATAAAACAGGAAACTCACTTCCTTTTATTCTTGCTTCGAACTACCGAAAAAGCATGAATTTGGATGATTGTCTTTTGCTTAACGAGAGAGGAAATATTGTGGAAAGTATAAGTTCTAATCTATTCCTTATAAAAGATGGTGTTTTAATGACCCCTTCCATTGAAAACGGTTGTGTTTCTGGAATTATGAGAGAACAAATCATTGAAATTGCTGCTAATTTGAACCTTACTGTTTTTGATGATTGTAATATAAATCATGAACTTATTTTAAATGCAGATGAAATTTTCCTCACCAATGCAATTAGTGGTATTCAATGGGTAGTTGCTTATCAGGAAAGAAGATATTTTAACAAAACAGCTAAACTTTTAGTTGAAGAATTAAACAGAAAAGCATTTGACTAAAAGGGAAACCGAAAGCTAGTTCATTCCTGGATTTTCCGGAAAATTCGACCACATTTTATATCGCCCGCCCATTCGTCGTAAAGATTGTTCCCATAACTTTTCATTTTGGCAGTTCATTATTTCGGGAACCTCAAGTTGACTTACCAACCATGAATTTTCATTGATTTCTAGTTCGAGCTGACCGATACTCCAACCCGAGTATCCTGCAAAAAAACGAACCTGACTGGGTTGAACTTCCTTTTGTTCCATCAAATCTTTTAAAATTCCAAAATCGCCTCCCCAATACAAATTATCAAACACATGAATGCTGTGTGGAACCAAATCGGGTATTGTGTGAAGGAAATAGATACGATTTGTATCTACCGGACCTCCTATGAAAACTTCACCTTCGAAATGTGCTATATTAATAAGGACTTCATCAATTGTTAACTTAATTGGCTTGTTAAGAACAAAACCAACAGCACCATTCTCGTTACATTCTGTCAATAAAACGAGCGATCGTTTAAAATAACGACCTTCCAAAAAAGGCTCAGCAATTAATACTTTTCCCTTCTTCGGACTCATTTTGTTCTTTCCAATTCCAAAAAGATGTGATGTCTCGTCCACCATACTTCTTATTTAATTATAATTCCAAAATAACCAATTTTACTGAGTAAAAAAAAGAATTTTAGTAATTCGCATTGTACTTTACCTAATCAATTCAATTAGCATAAATATTGCAAATATTATTATATTAGAGCTGCCATAAAACTAGCTACATGTATCAACGAATAAATTCCGCTTTACTTCTACTCCTCATCAGCTTACTTCCCTTTTTAACTCACGCATCAACTTATGCAGATAATGAAGTGCCTGAAAAGCTGAAAGTTGAACTACCTAAGATTATTGTCGCAGATATTCAGACAAAAATTATAATCTCAACAGATGAAAAGAACAGTAATATCAATGAAAATGAACCCATCTGGATTCGTGTAAACAATAAAGATATCTTAGCAAAAGTTAAAAATAAACAAGTTGTATTCAATCATATTTTTAAAGAAAAAAAAGAACTTAAAATCAGCTTTCAAAATAAAAATTACACAGAGATAATTAATCCGATTCCTTTATGGTTATCAATACTTCCACCGCTTATTGCCATACTTATGGCTCTTTTTTTTAAAGAAGTTTTTTCGGCATTATTCATAGGTCTGTTTTCGGGAACCTTGTTAATCTATTCTTATCAGGAAGCTTCTATTTTCGCCGCTTTTTTTAAAGCCATATTCGCCATTTCAGACACCTATATTCTGAAATCTCTTGCCGACACAGGACATATTTCCATTATCCTCTTTTCGATGTTCATAGGTGCAATGGTGAATTTAATTACCAAAAATGGTGGCATGCAAGGAATTGTTAACATTCTTTCAAAATTCGCCAATAGTCCACGATCAGGTCAATTTGTAACTTGGTTTTTGGGTGTTCTCATCTTCTTCGATGATTACGCGAATACATTGATCGTTGGAAATACAATGCGTCCTGTTACCGACAGATTAAAAATATCACGAGAGAAACTTGCCTACATTGTTGATTCCACTGCCGCTCCAGTAGCATCCGTAGCAATGATTACAACTTGGATTGGTATTGAATTAAGCTACATTCAGTCTGCAACAGTTCAAATAAATATAACTGAAAGTCCTTACAGTATTTTCCTAAATTCTTTACCTAGCCGCTTCTATCCTTTCTTCACCCTATTTTTTATTTTAATGCTAATAGTATTGAAGAAAGATTTTGGCCCCATGCTAAAAGCTGAACAGAAATGCAGGAAAGAATCAAAATATTCAGATTCTTCGGAACCTGTAATGGTTTCTGCTGAATTGAAAGAAATTGAAATTGATAAAGATACTCCTACCCGTTGGTACAATGCAGGCATACCTGTTTTGATTGTAATTCTAGGAACATTTGCAGGATTGGTTTATACAGGTTGGGATGCAAGTATTTGGAATGATACAAATCTTGCCTTCGGCAAAAAACTATCTCACATTATAGGCGCATCAGATTCTTATCTTGCTCTTTTGTGGTCGTCTCTTTCGGCTGTTTTAGTCGCTATGGCACTTACTCTTAGTCAAAGAATACTTAGTTTAAGTAAGGCAATTGATGCTTTGGTAAGTGGTTTTAAAACGATGCTGACTGCAATTCTTATTTTAGTCCTTGCATGGGCTCTAGCCGACATCACCAAAGATATGCATACTGCCGATTTCATTTCTAATACTCTAATTGCAAGCAATGTTTCCCCATTTCTCTTGCCATCTTTTACATTCATCCTGTCCGCTTTAATTGCCTTTTCAACAGGCTCTTCATGGGGAACTATGGCAATTCTTTATCCTTTAATCTTGCCCGCATCATGGGCATTGTGTCATTCTGCTGGCATGAATGATCTTGAAAGTATGAATATTTTCTATATTACCGTATCAGCGATATTAGCCGGTTCAGTATTAGGCGATCATTGTTCCCCTATTTCCGACACAACCATTCTTAGTTCCTTAGCTAGCTCTTGTAACCACATAGAACATGTGCGAACACAATTGCCTTATGCATTAACTGTTGGGCTTGTATCTATTTTTGCTGGATTACTTCCCGCTGCCTATGGGGTTTCTTCCTGGATTTTAATTCCTGTTGGATTTACTCTTCTTTATTTAATTGTAAAATATGCAGGAAAGAAAACTGAATAATAAACCCGACATATAATAGTAGGTACCAAATATGTCGGGAATATATCTTATGTCGATTTGCAATCATCAAATTTGACAATTTAACCACTAACCACAATGTATCAAATCAACACTAACTAAAAGTTCTATATACTATAGACAACTTCATTTGATAAAAGGTGGCAAGTAATGAATTGTTTTAACTTTTTTTAACATTAAAAACTAACTTAAAATCAATTCCCAATATCCAACATCTACCCATTTATTAAATTTATATCCAAGCTCCTTAAAGTGTGCAACTTTTTCGAAACCGAATTTTTCATGTAATCCTATACTTTCATCATTAGGCAAAGAAATACCACCAATTGCCACATGTAAATCTAATTTAGTTAAGCTTTCGATCAATTCTTGATACAATTTTGTGCCAATTCCTTTGCCTGTTGCATCCGAATGCAAATAAACTGTAGTTTCAACTGAAAATTTATAAGCGCATCTTAATTTCCATTCGCCTGCATATGCATAACCCAGTATCTTTTCATTTTCACAAAAAACAATCCATGGCAATTTTGCCGTAACTCCTACAATTCTTAATATCATATCTTCAGAAGAAACTTCATTCTCCTCAAAAGTAATTACAGAGTTTTTTACGTAATGATTGTAGATTTCACAAATTTCTTCAGCATCTGAAGAGCTTACATTTCTTATCATATAAGTTAATTTTCATATCAGCTTAAAGATACTAAAAAAGAGAAGCCATCCCTTGCGAGATGGCTGTTACCCCATATATTTTGGAGCCCTTTAGAATTGATTTGCTGTCTAGAATTACCACATTACATCCAACAATCACTAACTAAAACATTCGGGAATTTCCCCTATAGATCCTCCCGAACAGATATAAGACAATTAAAAACCCAAATAGGGTGACTACTTACGTGAAAGAAATAAGCAATTATTATTGCCATATCGTAAAATCAGCGACTCTTTAAAATTTAAATCGTTGCATTAATCTTCCATTACATAAAAACAGCCATCCCTTACGAGATGGCTGTTACCCCGGTATATTTTGGAGCCCTTTAGAATTAAAGGGCTAATTGAACTACCACATACAATCAACAATTACTAATACTATTCCTGGGATAACCCCCTAATATCACCAATAATAATTTTCGAATACCTATTTAGCACATCCGACCAAAATAATGACTAAAATATTTTTAAAGCTTGCGTTAAAACACTTCCATATTTAAACAAAAGAAAAGCTACCCCTTTCGGGATAGCCGTTACTCCGTATATTTTGGAGCCCTTTTAGAATTGGTTTGTTGTCTAGAATTACCACATTGTATCCAACAATCACTAACTAAAAATATTCAAGATTCTCCCCTATAGATCCTCTTGAACAATGCTATAACAGCTTAATTGACAAAAAGGGTGACAACATTATGAGAATAATCTCATATTTAACTTTTGTTAACAAAAAGAGGCTGTTTTTTTTCAAAACCAGCCTCTTCTCACATTTCAAGATCGGAAAAATCGTTCTCAATTCGTATAAATAGGCGCGAACTTTTGAGGATTTGATTCTCTCATGATATCATAAATAATCTCAAATACATCTTCCGCGTTGGGATTTGAGAAATAATCTCCATCGGTGCCGTATGCTGGTCGGTGATCTTTAGCGGTTATTGTTCGTGGCTCTGAATCCAAATGGAAATATGCTTTTTGATCCTCTAAAACCTTCTGCATCATAAAGGCGGTAGCTCCTCCAGGAACATCCTCATCGAAAAACACAATGCGATTTGTTTTCTTTACTGATTCAAGAATACGTCCATTAATATCGAATGGCAATAAAGTCTGAACATCAATTAATTCAACAGAAATATTGAAATCTTTCAACTGCTTAACTGCGTCTTCAGCAATCCGAACACATGACCCATAAGTTACCAAAGTTATATCCGTACCTTCTTCTAAAACTTCAGGTATACCCAATGGTGTATTAAATTCGCCCAAATTATCAGGCATTTTTTCTTTCAATCTGTAACCATTAAGTGGCTCAATTACTAATGCCGGCTCGTCCGATTCTAAAAGTGTATTATAAAAGCCTGCCGCTTTAGTCATATTTCTGGGTACACAAACATGAATTCCCCGAATAGAGTTAATAACCATGCTTAGAGGAGATCCGGAATGCCATATTCCTTCCAGTCGATGACCACGAGTACGAATAATTACAGGAGCTTTTTGACCACCCTTTGTTCTGTAATGCAGAGTAGCTAAATCATCACTCATGGTTTGCAATGCATAAAGCAAATAGTCGAAGTACTGAATTTCAGCAATCGGACGCAATCCCCTTACTGCCAGACCGATGCCCTGCCCCAGAATTGTTGCCTCTCTAATTCCTGTATCAGTAACCCGAAGCTCACCGTATTTTTTCTGCATCCCTTCTAAACTCTGATTTACACCGCCAATAAATCCGGTATCCTCTCCAAAAGTTAACAACAAAGGATATTTGCTAAAAAGTTTATCAAAATTATCTCGTAGTATTTCTCGCCCGTTTACAATTTTTGATTGCTCTGAATAAACCGGTTCACAAGATTTAATGTTTTGCACTTTAAAATCAGTCTCACTATATAAATGACTACTGTAACGATCATGATTCTCTGCCAGAGAATTTTTAAGCCACAACTGTAGTTGCGATTTTAAAGGCTTGAAACTATCACAAGAGCTGCAAATAAATCGTAATATTTTCTTCGCTGCGGTAAAATTATCCTTTCGAACCGGATGAATCACCTTTTTCAGCTCACTTATTATTTTTTCGATTCGTTCCGTTTTCTTACAGTCACAGCCCGCATTCTTTACCAATTCAATCAGAGCATCTCTTTCTTCCATTATTGGATCGGTGAAAGATTTCCAAGCAGCTTTTCTTGCTTCTTTTACTTCTTGTAAAGCAGCATTTTCAATTTCATCTAAAGTTTCTTCCTTCGCTAATTCAATAGAAAGAATCCACTCTCTCATTTTTTTAATCGGATCATATTCATTTTCCCAATCCAGACGTTCTTTAGTTTTATATCGCTCATGAGAACCAGATGTGGAATGCCCTAAAGGTTGAGTCATTTCTGTAACATGGAATAGAACAGGAACATGATTCGTTCTGCAAAGTTCCACCCCCTCCCTGTACATTTTACACAGTGAAGGATAATCCCATCCATTAACCTTGTAAATTAAGTAGCCATCACCCTTCTCATCTTGTTTAAATCCTTTAAGAACTTCAGAGATATCAGATTTTGTCGTTTGATATTTATTGGGAACTGAAATCCCCCATCCATCATCCCAAACACTCATAGCCATAGGCACTTGAAGTACACCTGCAGCATTTATCGTTTCCCAAAAATGACCTTCAGAAGTACTGGAGTCACCAATAGTACCGAAAGCTACCTCATTTCCCTTATCAGAAAACTCAGTAAAACTGTGTAATTCTTTATTCTGTCTGAAAATTTTGGATGCATAAGCTAAACCTAGCAACCGAGGCATCTGACCCGCAGTTGGTGAAATATCCGCCGAAGAGTTCTTCTGATTGGTTAAGTTTTTCCAACTTCCATCTTCATTTAAACTTCTGGTAGCATAATGATTATTCATTAAACGACCTCCGTTAGCCGGATTTTTATCAAGTTTGGTTTCCCCAAATAGTTGAGCAAAAAATTCCTCACTTGACAGCATACCAGAGGCAAGCATAAAAGTTTGATCCCGATAATAACCAGAGCGCCAGTCTCCATTCTTATAAGATTTAGCCATTGCAATTTGGGCAACTTCCTTTCCGTCCCCAAATATTCCAAACTTAGCCTTTCCGGTTAACACTTCTTTTCGACCCCAAATACTTAATTGGCGACTAACATTGGCAATTCGATAATCCTCAAGAACTTCAGATGTAAAATCGTTGAATGACAAATTCTCTTTGTTTGTCTCCTTATCTTCTTTTACCATTTCAGACATATAATTTTGTATTATTTAGTTTCCAAAACAATTCCCCTTTGCTTTGGTAACTATATGTGTTAGTGTGTTTATTTAACAGAATATTGCTCGATATAAGCTATATCAAATTTAGTAAGAATTATTCCAAATAAGAATATTTCATCCAAGTATTTACAGACCTTTAAATCTTCTTTTGTTTGGAAGAACAATACCGAAATGATATCTTTGCTTAAAGATTATTATTTTATTTGTATCACTAATGTAATACACTTGTTTCATCCAACAAATAATAAATCTGAATTACAGCAAAATAATTTCAAAGCTTTCAACAGCTCAAACTTTTTATAAATAGTACTAGATATATTCAAATGCTTACAGTCTTACTTATAACTATATTTCTTCTGGCAATTTCCTTTGCTGGTTTTGCAATTACAATATTGATTAAAAAAAATGGTAAGTTTCCTGAACTTCATATTGGGAAAAATGAAGATTTGAAAAAAAGAGGGATTGGATGTGCTACTTCTCAAGATAAAATAGAACAAGCTAAAGCAAAAAAGTCACTTCATTTTAAGCAACTTACGCTTTTAGAAAAAGAATTAAAATCGCTCTAACCCAAAAATAAATTTAATTTTTAAGATTAGATATATAACAATCTAATCTTAAAATCGTATCCTCTTCAGTTGCTTTATTAAAAGAAATAAAAATGGCAGTATTTTTCAAGATATTACTATTATCACTCTTTTTATTACTACTGGCCTTTTTAGGAATCGGTATTAAGATGTTATTCAATAAAAACGCGAAGTTTACTGGTAGCAGCTGTGGCTCTTGTGCTTGCACTGATCCAGATAAAGAAAGTTGTGACAATAAATAATTAGGTTATCGGTTTTTTGTTTTCTGTTGTTTGTATTATTTCATAACAACTACTTATTTTCCAAGCTTCGGGAATCTTAAAACCGATAATTTCTCCCTTTCTATTCATTTCGCACAGGCTATTTTATTATTAAGTTTTTTAAACCTTCCGTAAAATAGCTTTGATAATTCCCAAGAGAATCCGAATAAATAAAATAAGCTTCTAAAAGACTGTCCTTTTCTACAATTACTATACTCTCCTCTAATCCCAATACCATAAAACTAGTTGCATATGCATCGGCAGACATGCAATCAGGAGCAAATACCGAAGCAGAAAGTAAGCTGTGCTGAACTGGATATCCTAAACGAGGATCAATTGTATGAGCATACTTTTTACCATCCTTAATATAGAACTGCCTATAATTCCCTGAAGTAGCAAGAGCACCATTTTTCATTTGAATTACATCTTGTATCTCTCTAGACATTGTTGAAGGATCATCAATTGGTTTATCAATACCCACTCTCCAAATTCTACCTTTATCATTTTTACCTTTAGCCCGAATTTCACCTCCAATTTCAACCATATAATTCGTAACACCTTGCTGTTCCAAAAAGTCAGCGACAACATCAACTCCATATCCTTTTGCTATTGCACTTGCATCGAACATGATTCTAGGATCATCTTTTATGACTTTCCCATCCTCGATACGAACTTTTGTATACCCCGTAATTTCAAGTAAGCTATCTACAGGAATCATCTCAGGATCAAGCTTATTTTTGAAGCCAAAACCCCATGCGTTTACTAAAGGTGCAACGGTCATGTCGAATGCGCCATCAGTAATCCGGGAAATTTCCTCTCCTCTTTTTAGGGTGGTTAAAAAATAATGATCCAGCACTACGCTTGTGTCATTATTGTTTACCCTCGAAATTACCGACTGAGGCTTATAGGTGGACAAGGAGAGATCAAATTCATTCAGCTTAGACATGATATCATCATGCAGGCTTTCATTGCCTGTGTGCTCATAAGTGATGTGAAAGAAAGTGCCAAATATTTGACCTTCATCGAAAAAATACTTTTTACTGTTATCTTGACAAGAAGTGAAGATCAGAACGCAAAAAAGAACAATTAAATTCAATGATTTTTTCATGACTTAATACGATTGAAATTGGATAATTAATGCAACAAATGTAACTAAGCTAATAAAAACAAACAAGCCTCGAAAATTCGAGGCTTGCTATCTATAAATTACGATCCAAAATCGTCAAATTCAACCATTTCATCTGGTACTCCTAATTCATACAGCATGTTTGTAACAGCTGAATTCATCATTGGAGGTCCACAAAGGTAATATTCAACATCTTCCGGCTCCTCATGTTTGCTAAGGTAGTTGTCATAAATCACCTTGTGAATAAACCCTGTTGGTCCTTCCCAATTATCTTCCGGCTGAGGCTCAGAAAGAGCTAAGTGCCATTCAAAATTAGGGAAATTTGCAGCGATAGCATCGAACTGATCTGCGTAGAACACTTCTTTTAGAGAACGAGCTCCGTACCAGAAAGTAGCCTTACGACCCGTTTTTACAGTGTGGAACAAGTGGAAGATGTGAGAACGCATTGGTGCCATACCAGCACCTCCACCAATAAACATCATCTCATTGTTAGTCTCCTTAATAAAGAACTCACCATAAGGTCCAGAAACAGTAACTTTGTCACCTGGTTTACGAGAGAAAATAAACGAAGAACAGATTCCAGGATTCACATTCATCCAACCACCGTTTACACGATCAAAAGGAGGAGTTGCAATACGGATGTTCAACATTACAATATTTCCTTCGGCAGGATGGTTAGCCATTGAGTAAGCACGATATGTAGGTTCTGGGTTTTTCATTTTAAGATCAAACAGCTTAAATTGTTCCCATTCTCCTTTATATTTGTCTTCAATGATCATATCCTTAAAGTCAACATCGATTTTAGGTACATCAATTTGAATGTATCCTCCCGATTTGAAATCAAGAGTTTCACCTTCGGGCAATCTCACTACAAATTCCTTAATAAATGTAGCAACGTTACCATTTGAAACCACTGTACATTCCCATTTCTTAATTCCCAGAATTTCCTGAGGAATCGACATGCTCATGTCTTCTTTTACTTTTACCTGACAAGCCAAACGCCAATTGTTTTGAGCTTCTTTACGAGTAAAAGAACCTGTTTCTGTTGGTAATATAGTACCTGCTCCATCATGAACCTGACACTTACACATTGCACAAGTTCCTCCACCACCACAAGCTGATGGTAAGAATATTTTTTGTGCACCTAAGGTTCCCAAAAGGGTATTACCAGGTTCTACAACCAATTTTAGGTTTCCTTTATTAATATCAATAGTAACTTCTCCTGACGGAGAAAGCTTCTTTTTTGCATACAAAAGGATAGAAACCAGTACCAGGATCACAAGTAGGAAAATAGCTATACTCACCGCAACAATAGTTGCATCACTTGTGCCTGTAGTAGCTCCCTGTATTGTTAATAATATCATCTCTATTCCGATTAAATTTTTTGAAAATTCAATTTTACTTTATTCTTCTTTCAGCTTAGAGTTTGATCCCCATAAAGCTCATAAAAGCAATCCCCATTAATCCAGTTACAATAAATGTAATTCCAAGTCCACGTAATGGAGCAGGAATATTAGAGTAACGGATTTTCTCACGAATTGCGGCGATACCAATAATCGCAAGAAACCAACCAAGACCTGATCCAAGACCAAATGAAGTTGCTTCTGCTAATGTACCATAGTCTCTTTCCTGCATGAAAAGAGATCCTCCTAAAATTGCACAGTTAACAGCAATTAAGGGAAGAAAGATACCCAAAGAAGAATAAAGAGCCGGAGCAAATTTTTCTACAATCATTTCAACCAACTGTACCAGAGAAGCAATTACTGCAATAAACATGATAAAGCTTAAAAAGCTTAAATCAACATCTGCGAATGTAGGATCTAACCAAGTAAGAGCTCCACTAACTAAAATGTATTTGTTTAATAAGTAATTTAAAGGAACGGTTATTCCAAGAACAAAAATAACAGCGATACCAAGACCGACTGAGGTTTTTACAGTTTTTGAAACAGCCAAGTACGAACACATTCCTAAGAAGAATGCGAATACCATGTTGTCGATAAAAATCGACTTGATAAATATATTAATCAGATTTTCCATGTTTCGATTTTTCTTTACAATTAATTCGACTCAATTAAAGATTTATCTCTAGATCTCTGAACCCAAATAATAATTCCTACCGTAATCAATGCCATTGGAGGCAGAATTATTAATCCGTTGTTTTGATATCCCATATCATAAAATGCCTGAGGAATTACCCTAAAACCATACAATGTTCCAGATCCCAACAATTCACGGAAGAATGCCACAATTATTAAAATTACGCCATACCCTGCACCGTTACCAATACCGTCTAAAAAGGCGGGCCATGGACGATTACCTAAAGCAAAAGCTTCAAGGCGACCCATAATAATACAGTTAGTGATAATCAATCCTACAAATACGGAAAGTTGCTTACTAACTTCGTAGGCAAAAGCTTTCAAAACTTGGTCAACCACGATTACCAATGCTGCAACAACAACAAGCTGAACAATGATACGAATACGCGAAGGAATTGTATTTCTTAGTAATGATATGATAACATTTGCAAATGCAGTTACAGCCATAACAGAAAGGCTCATCACCACTGCAGGCTCCAACTTTGCTGTAACCGCCAGAGCTGAACAAATTCCTAATACCTGTACAGTAATAGGATTGTCACTACTCAATGGATTTTTCAGCAATTTCCGATTTTTAGCGGAGAATAATGGTTCTTTATCGCTCATCTCGTGCTTATTTTGAAGATTTTAAATACTTTTCATAACTGCTTAGGTTGTCTCGAAGCATTGCTTCCAAACCTTTTGAAGTAACTGTACCACCAGATACTGCATCAAATTCATGAGGGTGACCTACAGCTACACCACCTTTAACTAAAGCTAAAGAGGTAAACTTTCCTGTCTCATCAAAAATTTGTTTTCCGGAAAATGGTTCCTGAAATTCAGGTTTTGAAATTTCAGCTCCTAAACCTGGAGTCTCGCCCTGGTTTCCAAAGGTAGCGCCATAAATAGTATTCCCGTCTGCTTCCATGGAAATAAAACCCCAAATAGGGCCCCACATTCCTCTTCCTCGAACTGGAATAATCATTTTTTCGCCAACTCCTTCTTTGTTAAACATGAAAATAGGTAGTCTTCTTTCAGCAACATTCTTTTTGCTGTTCTCAATTTTCAAGTCAACTCCAAAAGTTAAATCCCTGTCTTCCGAAGTAACAACGCCTTCAGAATTTACAATTAAAGCCTTTACAATAAATTGATTGTATAGCTCTTCAGCAGTCTCGGGAGTAGAAGCAACATTTACCGCTTTTAAAATGTCCTGTTTTTTCTCTATTTCAATATTCCTCGTTTGAAGCGGCTTAAGTTGCAAAGCAGCAAAAGAAAGAACCGCCGCAACTATCACCACCATAATGGAGGCATAAAGAAATGTATATGTATTGCTTTGAGTATTCATTTTCTATTTGATTATTTGATTAAGCACTCACCTTAACTCGTTTCAATCTTCTTTTGATGTTTCCTTGAACCACATAATGATCGATAAGTGGAGCAAAAGTATTCATGAAAAGGATTGATAACATCATCGCTTCTGGGAAACCTGCATTTAATACTCGAATTAAAACAGCAAGGAAACCAATAAGGAAGCCATAGATATATTTACCTTGGGTTGTTTGAGCTCCTGATACAGGATCAGTAGCCATAAATACAGCTCCAAAAGCAAAACCACCCATAATTAAGTGTTGCCATGCAGGAACCAATTCCATGTAAGCATTACCACCAATTAAATTGAAAAGTAGTCCCATAACATATCCACCAGCGAATACCGAAACAATAATTTTCCAAGAACCAATTCCTGTTGCAATTAAAATAACGGCACCAATTAAAATGGCTATTGTTGATGTTTCTCCTATTGATCCTGGGATCAATCCAACAAACATATCCCAAACATTTGAAAGGTGTGTCTGATAAATATTGGCAGCCTCAGCACCAGTAGCATCAACTAAATTGGCCGCATGAGCCAATGGTGTTGCTCCAGAAAAGCTATCTGCTTTTTCTGCGATCCAAACAGCTTCTCCAGACATTTTTGATGGGTAAGCGAAGAAGAAGAATGCACGGGCAACTAATGCCGGATTCCAAATATTCATACCTGTTCCACCAAATACCTCTTTACCAATAACTACAGCAAATGCAGTTGCTACAGCAACCATCCATAGAGGTGCTCCAACTGGCATTATCAGAGGTATTAGCATGCCTGAAACAAGGAAACCCTCATTTACCTGGTGACCCCGCATTTGTGCAAAAGCGAATTCAATACCCAAACCAACTACGTAGGAAACTACAATTATTGGAAGGATTTTAATCAAACCATAAATACAAATATCTAAAAATTCAGTATTTGCAAATTCTCCAATTGATAAAAAATGCTGATATCCTGTATTGTAAATCCCAAATAGTAATGCTGGAATTAAAGCCATGACAACAATAGACATGGTTCTCTTCAAATCGATAGCATCTTTAATGTGAGTTCCATTATGCGATGTAATATCGGGAACGAATAGAAAAGATTCAAAAGCCTCGAAAGACGATTGCAACTTTGCAAACTTCCCACCCTTTTGAAATAAGGGCTTCTTTTTATCAAGAAATTTTCTTAGTGCTTTCATTATATAATATTATCCGTTTTTTCTTAGCTCATTTCTTTAATCATCAGATCAATTCCTTTACGAACCAATTCCTGTACATTAATTTTCGATGTACAAACAAATTCGCATAAAGCAAGATCTTCTGGAGCTACTTCATATATCCCCAACTGTTCCATTTGATCGATATCCTCAATCATAATAGATTTAATCAATTGTTGTGGAAGCACATCCATTGGCAATACCTTATCGTACTCACCAGTCATTACGAAAGCACGATGCTCGCCATGAAGATTAGCATCTAAGCGGTATTCTTTATTTGGAGTTAACCAAGAGAAGAAAGTTTTTGACATTGAGAATTTCTGTAATCCAGGTAATGCCCAACCTAAAAATTCGAATTGATCTCCTTCAGGAATAACGGTAATTTGTGAATCATAGAAATCAAGAAATCCATCTTCAGAGATTTGTGATCCTGTTAAAACGTTACCTGAGATAACACGAATCTTCTCATCATCTTTCAACTGACCCTTTAAAATTGTTCGTACAGATGCTCCTTGAATTATTTCAAAGTAACATGGAGTTTTCACTTCGGATCCACAAACTGCAATTTTACGACTGACATCGTAAATTCCTTTTGTGAATAATCTTCCAATGAAAACAACTTCCTGCGGTCGAATTACCCAAGCAATTTCACCTTTATTCATTGGGCTAATGTGATGAATTTGAACACCAACATTTCCTGCAGGATGAACACCTGTAAATTGGCGAACGTCTACATTTTTAGCTTCCGAAAAAGTTTTGCTGTGATTGATATTTGGGTTGGTATTTAAATACACCTTACCATCAGTAAGTTTTGCTAATGCATCTAAACCTGCCTGAAATGCGACAGCTTCTCCTTCTAAAAGGAAATCAATATCTGCAGCCAATGGTGCAGTATCGAAAGCTGAAACAAAAATTGCTTTTGGAGTATCTTCAGGCTTCGCAATCACATCATAAGGACGTTGACGAACAAATGACCAAAGGCCACTCTTCAATAATTCTTCCTTAATCTCCTCTCTCGAAAGTCCGTTAGGATCAGCCTTTTTAAACTCTTGGTATTGAATCTCAGCATCTGCTTCAATCACTACTTCTAAAATCTTTCTTCGTTCTCCACGATTTACGGCAATAACCTTACCACTAACCGGAGAAGCAAAATTAATTTCAGGGCAGTACTTATCGAAAAACAGAGAATCTCCTGCTTTTACTTCAGCATCAACCTTAACTTTTAATTTAGGTGTTAATCCGGGGAAGTTGGATGGTTTAATTGCGTATGTCTTTGAACGATCAGCTTTTCCAAGTACTTTCTCAGCCTTTCCTGCCAGCTTAATATCTAAGCCTTTTTTGATCTTTTTAACTTCAGACATGTTAAACTATTTGAATTTATTAATTTGCATCAAAAATAACTAATTTAATTTCTAATTCACAATATTTGCTCTGATACGGCATATGTTGTTCAACGTTACGCATATCCATTTGAGAGCTTGTGAAAAATTCGAACACAAATATATAAAGCAATTTTGTATTTTTGAAACGCTTTGGTCTATTTTTAACCAGTATATATACATATTCATATGCCTAAAAATTTCGTTATTTTAATAAGTACTGTATTCATTATCATTCCAAAGCTATTGTTCGCTTACGATTTTGAATCCGAGACAGTGTATCTCAATGAAATAAAGAAAAAAAGCATCCATACTGTTCTGATGCATCCGGCTAACTGGGAACTAACTGAACCAATTATTGAACTTAATGGAAATAACCAACTCCTTTTTTCTTTTGATGAAATTGAAGAAAACATTCAGAATTACTCCTACAAAATTATTCATTGCACGTCAGATTGGCACAATTCCGGCTTAAGTGAATTCGATTTTATCGATGGTTTTAGCGAAAATCAGATTCAGGATTACGAACATTCTTTTAATACGAATGTAGATTTTGTCCATTATTCATTAAAAATCCCTAATAATGACATACAACTAAAATTATCAGGCAATTATATCCTTGAAATATTTGAAGATTTTGATCCAGAGAAAGTAATTATCCGGCAACGATTTATGCTTTTGGATTCGAGAGTTGAAATTAAAGGAAATGTGAAACATCCAATTGCAATTGAATTAAGAGAAACACATCAGGAAGTCGATTTTAGTATTCTTCATCCAAATTTCAACATAGATAATCCTCATTCTGATTTACAAGTTGTATTGACGCAAAACGGGAGATTAGATGGAAGCGAGAAAAATTTGAAGCCTATTTTTATCCGTAAAGATGAATTGGTTTTTGATTACGAGAAGGAAAATGTTTTTCCCGGAGGAAATGAATTTCGAAATTTTGATTTAAAAAGCCTAAGGTACCAAACCCGCTTTATCAAGGAGATTACCAGAGAAAATGAGCAAACACATGTTCTGCTAACTGCTGGAAACAATCGCCATTTTAATCAATACATCTACGAGCAGGATTTAAACGGCCGATTTTTAATTGATGTTCAGGAAAGAGACGATGCATCAACCGAGGCGGATTATTGTTACGTTACTTTTTGGATTCCTTTCGACAATGAGATAAAACACGGCAGTCTTTACGTGTATGGTGATTTCTGTAATTGGACTTGTTCTGATGAAAATAAAATGGAATATGATTTTGATTCCGGCACCTACCGTAAAACAATTTTTCTGAAGCAGGGATACTACAATTACCAATATGCCTTGTTAGAGAATGGAAAGAAAACTCCAGACCTTACTTATATTGAAGGCTCTCACTGGGAAACTGAAAACAACTATGTAATTTACGCTTACTATCATGATATCGCTTTAAATTACGATATGTTGATTGGCTATAAAACCCTTAATTCTACAGCTAAATTTTAGACACTGATTTATCTGATTGCATCAGATCGTTAGGATTTATAGAAACCAAAATCTTTTGAATTGGCATATTTTCCCGAACCATTATTCTGGATATAAACATTCCAATTGCCAGATCGGATTGTAACCATTTTCATCTGCGTAAATCATAAGAATCCCCAATATCTGAGTCTTCATCCAACATGTTATAGAATTACATTCAAGTCGAAAAAAAAGAATACTTTTGACTCCGAAATAGAGAGAATGACTATCTTGTTTTCTTTTAAATTAAAATTATAAATATGAACCCTGTTACAAACAAAGGTCGATACAAATCGGACTCGCAGGTATTCAGCCAATGGAGCCGAAAAGGCTATGCTGCTTTTGCCAGCATGAACAAGGAAATTAAAATCTCTTGTATCAATACCAGTTATAATCTACTGGTTCCATCAACTGAATGCGGCTTTTCCGGATTTTGCTATGTGCCATTAAACAGCAGGGATAAGAATGAGACTGATGAATTGGAAGCCTTGCGCTTCGAACTCATGCGAGTTATGGTTTTGCAAAATCAGAGCACGACCAAAACCAGTCAGATTGAACCTCATCGTCAAACAATAAAGGTTCTTTCTATTCATTCCTATTCCCGCAATTTTAGAAACTAAAAAGAACCAAAGTTATGACTGATATCAGAAACAACTGGACCTACGAAGAGGTTAAAGAAATTTACGACTTGCCATTACTGGATTTGGTGAACAAAGCAGCCAACCTCCACCGAAAACACCACGATTCTACAAAAATGAACATGAACACTCTAATTTCGGCTCGTACCGGAGCGTGTTCTCAGGATTGTAAATATTGTGCTCAATCGGCTCGTTACGACACCCATGTAAAACCTGTAAAATTAAGCTTGGAGCAAGTTTTGGAAGAAGCCAAAATAGCCAAAGGAAACGGTGTGAAACGTGTATGCTTAAGTTCTTCGGGAAGAGATGGCAACCGTGATGATCGTTTCGACGAAATGGCCGAAATGATTACTGAAGTAAAAAAACTAGGCCTTGAGGTTTGTTGTACCATGGGAATGATCAACAAAGAAAAAGCAAAGAAATTAGCTGATTTAGGAATTACTGCCGTAAATCACAATCTGGATACTTCGGAGCGATACTATCCTAATATCACCACCACACGTACATACAGCGAAAGACTGGAAACTCTTGCCAATTTGCAGGAAGCGGGTATTTCCTACTGCTCTGGTGGTATTTTAGGAATGGGCGAAACCGACGAAGACAGAATTGAAATGCTTCGTACGCTATCCAATCAGGAAAAACATCCATACAATGTTCCGTTGAATTCATTAGTACCTGTTGAGGGAACTCCATTTTTCGGCAAAGAAACCATCGGTATTTTTGAAATGGTGCGTGCCGTTGCTACTGCCCGTATTCTAATGCCAAAAGCAGTAATCGCTTTTGCTGCCGGACGTACGCATTACAGTCAGGAAGGACAGGCGCTTTGTTTTCTTGCCGGAGCAAACTCTATCTTTTTCGGAGATAAATTGCTGACCGTAAAAAACATGACCGTAAACGAAGATCAGCACCTACTAAATACTCTTGGAATGATACCAACCCGTTATCATGAGTTGACTACATTAGAAAAATAGAAATATACGAATGCATTATAGTTATAAGGGATATGCTTGCTGCATGTCCCTGTTTTTTTTTTATTTAGGAGAGGATTTTTATTTACTTTTTCTGACTTTCCGTCACTTTGGAGCAGTTCCCCCAGCTTTTCATCCATTTATTTCACTTCTGAATGACTTACTGTCACTTTGTTGCAGTTCCCCGAGCTTTCCATCAATTTATTTCACTCATGAACGATTTTCGACCACTCCGGAACAATTTCCCTGCGCTTTTTACTACTTCTCCCTAGTCTTGATCAATTTTCGCGAACTCATGTGACATTTCCCTTCTCTTTTTGGCATTTTTCCGTACTCCGGAGTAAAAGATCTATATTCTATACTGGCTGGTATTTATTTTACATCCTTTTTTTTAAATCTTCCTGATAAGATGCTGCAATCGGAATCATTTTCTGATTGATACAAACCTGATGGTATCAGAAAGCAATAATTAAAACATTACATTTCTTTTCCCACCCTTTTTTCGTAAGTTCATTGCCTTATTAATCCAGCCCTTACCCAATATGAAGCCAAAAAACAAGTCTATCTCTCTTGGTGAATCCCTGATTCCGATTATTCTATTAATTGCACTGCTAAGTATTAATGCCATTGTTTTTGG
>JAQBBZ010000112.1:0-5154 GCA_032125735.1 Labilibaculum sp. | reverse complement strand
ATTAGTGTAATTAGTTATAATTCGTGCAATTCATAATTAACAGATTGCTTCGTCGTACCTCCTCGCAAAGACATTCACTGAGAGAGGGAACTTTACCTTGTTGCCACCGCCATGGCGGTAATTAATGTTGCTAAGGTAGATGCTATAGCCAACCATTTGCTTGCTTGTCCGGCTTTGTCCACTTCCGGTTTTTCAGGAACGATGATCTCACAACCAGGCTCTACCTTCGGGAAACGACGACCAAACAAACCTGGTTTTGTGGCCTGAGTAGTTCCGTTGGCATACAGCACGTACACTTTTCCTTTTTTGGCCCGTTCGGCAAAACCGCCACTGCCATTCACATAGTCTTTTAATTTTTTCTTTTGGGTGAAAGTATGTGCTACCGGACTCAATACCGAACCGGACACCATCACGGTTTCCATTTTGGAAGGCACTAAAATCTGATCACCGGCCCGTACCTGCAAATCTTCTACAGCTCCCGGATTTGCAAGAATGGCTGTTAAATCGATTCCTACAATCTGATAGCTTACTTTTTCAATATCCTTAGCAGTCATGGTGGAATCCTGAGCAGCAATGGCCAGTTTGGCCTGATATTCGGACATGCTCAACTCTATTTTTCTTCGTAAAGATGCACCTTTAATATAGGCCTCAGGAGTTATACCACCTGCTCTTTGTATGATATCTGATATTTTTTCATCCTTACGGGTAATTCCGAAATTACCTGCATATTTTACTTCTCCCTGAATAGTTGCGACTCCCTGCGGACGATATCCCGGTGCACGGCGAACATATACTTTATCGAAAGCTTGTAAGAGGAAAGCTTCATCTTGTGGATTCAATTTTAAATTCCGATCCAGTGAAAACTGGAAGGTATGCAGCAATGATTTTGTTAATTCGCTGGTTTCAGTGTAATTCAAGACCCGACTTATTTCGATTCCTGCAACTTCGGCTTCCTCTTTAAATCCACCGGCCTGAAAGATCAAATCTCCAACTCGTAAATTCTCGGCCCAGGCATAGGTTCCTGCAAACTGAACTTCGCCAACAATCTCAACCGTTCTGGCTTCGCGCATATCAAACTTCGATGATATCTGAATTCGATCTTCCCTTTGCAAATCAAAATCAATTTCTCCATTCACCACATCACGAACCGAAAAAGAAATGGCTTTCAAACTCAAATCCTCCATCTTTCGGGTAATTACGGCGCGCTCCATAAATGCTTCTTCTTTGAGTCCCTCAGCGTTTTTAATCAATTGGGACAACTGCAAGCCTTCGGTCAATTCGTAATTCCCTGGTCGGTACACAGCGCCATCGATACTTACGCGATTTTCGAAACGTTCGGTCAACATGCCTGCCACCAAAGAGTCACCATTCATCAATTCAACAAGAGCGTATTGATCGGAAGAAACTCCTTTAAAACTTAGAGTTCGGGTATTATTACGGTACAATTCCAAACGGTGAGTGTATGCTTTATCCGTAAAACCACCTGCAAAACGCATCAAATCAGCCACTGTTTCATCGGCTTGAGCCTCGAACAATCCGGTTCGTTTAAATTCCCCTTCTACTTTCACTCTTTTTGCGTAAGGCCGAACCAACACAACATCCTGATCTCTTAACTGTATGTTATTTTGAGTATTTCCATCGATCAAATAAGCGTATACATCTACACTGCAAAGCAATTTCCCGTCGCGTATCACATCAATGGCACGAAAAGAACCATTTTCATTGGGTCCGCCGGCTAAATATAAGGCATTAAAGGCCGATGCCGTAGCAGGTAAGGAATAGGTACCCGGCAGATTCACTTCCCCAATCACATTTACCTTCACACCCTTTAAGCTTCCCATACTAACATCGGCAAAGGTGTTTGGTCGATCGCCCCCCATCCCATTGTAAATGGAAATCAACCTCCCTTTAATTTTTTCTTTGGCTTCTTTAAAAGCAATTCCACATACATAAACCGGCCCTAAATCAGGAATTGCAATCGCTCCATTTTTTTGAACTGTTAACTGATAATTTTGCTGAGAAGCTCCATAAACAGAGATATTCACTTCATCTCCTATTCCCAATGAGTAGGATTCTGAAACCGGCATATCGACAGCAGGTTCGAAACTTAAACTTTTTGAGTTGAAAAATTGGAACCCAAAAACCTGTTTGTTTTTTTGGGTCGCTTTAAATTCTTCTTTTTCCGAAAGTGTTTCCTCCGGCAGCAAATTCACCTGAGCCTCGTTTGCTTTGGCTTTTCCGTTTCGTTTGCCGCTTTTGTATTCGTTAATCTTTTTCACCATTTGATCGATCTGCAACTGAGAAGCTCCTCTGGCTCTTGCCAAGGCCATGGTCTCTTCCAGACTCATGCCGTTCTTTTCCATTTCGGCAATCAACTTTTCAATCTGGGCATCGCTCAGCGCCTCAACATTTACACTAGCAGGATTGACATTTGTGTTTTGAGAGTTTGCAGTCCCCATTAACAAAACCGCAAACAAGCAAGCCAAAAACATTTTTTTCATCGACCAAATCATAATTTCAATAACATTTGTATAGTGTGTTCGTCTATTCTGTATTATCTATATCCGTTCTGCTTTGACAAAACCCTATTTCAATAAGACGAAAGATATTTTTTTTTGTAGCGCAAAAATAAGAAACCCATAAACAAATCCCTAATTTTTGAAGCTTTTACTTTACCCATTATGGAACATATTATAAACAGATAATCTATTTACCACAATGCTAATCAATTTTAGTCCTTTTTCAAGCTGTCAAGTGTGCCAAATAACAAAAACCGTGTCAACGAATCTGATACGGTTTTCTGAATTTTTTTAACACCTGTCCTTTAGCGTAACATTTCTTTAATTTCAGCCAAATCAATCAGCTCAACCTGAGCTTTCTTACGGATCAACTTCTGATCCAACTGCTCATATATTGAATTCATTGATTTAAATTCAGGCACGACAACCTTCATATGTGCAACAATCTTGAAATTATCATTCTCCTCCAACAATTCATTAAAATGATTGATTAATAGCTCCACCTCTTCCCGTTCATAAGCCCGGACCTTGGCGATCATGATTCTAGGATGCTTGGTTGGTACCGTGTTTTCTTTCACATTCAGCAATTCTTCGTACAACTTTTCACCCGGACGCAGGCCTGTAAACTGAATATTTACATCAACACCTACCTTCAAGCCACTTAATTTGATCATTTTATAGGCCAAATCAACAATTTTCACCGAACGGCCCATATCAAATATGAAAATCTTTCCTCCTTTTCCAATGGCTCCAGCCTGCATCACCAACTGACATGCCTCCGGAATCGTCATAAAATATCTGGTTATATCCGGATGAGTAACCGTAACAGGCCCCCCTTTCTCAATCTGAGCTTTAAACCGAGGAATTACAGAACCATTTGATCCCAGCACGTTCCCAAATCTTGTGGTAATAAAATGCGTTTGTCCACCCGGAAAATTCATGCTTTGTGTATAAATCTCAGCAATTCTTTTTGATGCACCCATTACATTGGTCGGATTCACCGCCTTATCGGTTGAAACCATTACAAAGCGCTCAACTCCATATTCCAATGATAGATCTGCAATATTCTTAGTCCCGAACACATTTGTTTTTATGGCCTCGGAAGGATTGTTCTCCATCATCGGCACATGCTTATAAGCTGCCGCATGATACACCAGTTGAGGTTTGAAAATCTCAAACATTTTACGGGTTCGTTCTAAATCCCTAACATCTCCAATAACAATCTCAAAATTGTAAAAATTGTATTCTTCCTTTAACGACAATTCAATATCGTATAAAGGGGATTCTGCCTGATCGAACAAAATAATACTCTTAGGACGAAAACGAGCTACCTGACGAACCATTTCACTGCCGATTGATCCTGCTGCACCAGTTACCAATACCGTTTTACCACTAACCTGACTGTCTATTTCGGCCCAGTCTAATTTAATAGGCTCACGTTCTAACAAATCTTCAATTCGAATGGCTCTAATCTGCTTCACGCTCAGCTCACCATTTACCCAACTTTCAAATTTAGGAACTTCCCAAACCTTCACATTCTTATTCAAGCATTTTTCGATAACATCCTGTCGCTCATCTACACTCAAATCCCTTTTGGCAATTATAACTTTATCAATCTCCTGCTTCTCCAGCAGTCTTTCCAAATCATTAGGACCATAGATCTTTATATTCTCTAGTTTGCTACCAACTTTTTTGTTGTTATGATCGATAAAACCAACAATTGTACTGTTGATATCTTTTCCGCTATCCAGAGCATGTTTTGCCATAATACCAAACTCATCACTCCCATAAATTAGGATGTTCTCTCTAATTTTCGAATAAGTTAAATACCTAAAATAAATGGCTTTGAAAATAATTCGGCTACTGGTCATCAAAAACACCATTGAGATGTATTCAATAATTAAAATAGAAAATGGGATAAAGAAAACTCCGTTCTGAGAATAATAACTCACCCCATTTGCAAAAACAAGAAGTAAAGATCCTAGCGAAATTACCACAAAAATACGTTCAGCATCCTTAGCACTTGTATATCGCACAATTCCCGCATAGGTTCCGCCAATCAAAAAACTCAGGGCTCTCACCAACAAGATCAAAGGGATAACAAGCTTCGCTGAATTCAGATTAACACTTTCAAGATTAAAGTTGAAACGTAATAAGTAAGCCGCAGAAATTGAAACCAGCCCAATAAACAAATCAATTAGAAAAACGAGCCAACGAGGTGTGTTGTGATCGAAAACACTAATTTTAGATAAATTCATAAATATTGGTTTTAATGTGTAGTAGTAGCGTGTACAATTAATTCAAAGCACAAAAATACGCCCTTATTTTACTAAAAACAAGTGTCAAAGGTGCCATCTTTTTCTTTTATCGTTTTTTTCAACCTATTCACATACAATTCTTGCCCTTTAATCCATCCCCCTAAAAACTATATGATTACATAAAATGAAAAGGGTTGCGTACAAATTTCAAAAAAAGACTCAAGGCACTCATTTAATCACATTTAACATTAGATTAAGGCTCTTCAAAATTTCACGATCCATCAGATTACCGATCAAAAAATCATATTCCCTACCCCAAAAACATCAATTTTTTCATCTCCTCAGAATTTTTCAAGACTCTTCCTTTTCATCTTCAA
>JAQBBZ010000111.1:0-7312 GCA_032125735.1 Labilibaculum sp. | reverse complement strand
AGCGGAAATATACTTTCTTTCTATCAAGGCAATTGTAATATGAGAGGAGAAGGTTTAATTAATTTGGGAACCGAATTAGGACAGATCAAACAAATTTCGGCCGGAGCAATCGAGCATGATTTATCAAGCAATATTACCACTCTCGATTTAATTTTTGGTGTCGATTTCTTTATGAATGATCAGGCGATGAAAATAATGGAAACAGCATTTACTCAGGCCAATTTAAAGCACTCCAATTTAAACAAACAGACCTACACTAGAAAACTAGCCGATATAATGGGTCGCAAAAGAGCCGAATTAGCAGTACGCGAAATGGATGACAATGGCACGTTTAAAACATTGCCTAATGAACTTTTACACACCATTTATTTTAACAATCTCGATTTTATTTGGGACAAAGAAGCCAAGGCCTATCAATCAATTGGAGAAATTGGTCTTGGAAATATCAACGACAAACAAATTAATAAGAGCATAACAGGTAAAATCGAATTGGACAAGAAGCGAAGTGGTAACCGATTGACCATGTATCTTGAAATTGATAAATCAACATGGTTCTTTTTTGAATATCATCACGGAGTGATGTTTGTACGATCGTCGGATGAAGAATTCAATACTATTCTGCACGAATCCAAAGAAGACAAACGTGAATTAAAAGATCCGTTAAAGAAGAATCCGTATTCGTACATTATTTGTCCTCGCTCTCAAAAAACAAAATTCTTGAAGCAATTTAATTTGGAATAGTATTTACTACAAAGAATGATTCAAAAAAAAAAAGGAGGATGACTACACATAGCTGTAAGACATCCTCGTGGTTAATTCGCAACTACTATAGAAAGATAATGCCTCCTTTTTTACAGGCATCCCGTAATTCATCAGGCCAAATACTCGATTGTACTTCTCCAATATGAGCTTTTCGTAACAGGAACATACACAATCTTGACTGACCAATACCTCCACCAATTGAATAGGGCAGTTTTCCTGCAAGAAGCTTCTTGTGGAACATGAGTTCTTTTCTTTTTTCTTCACCGGAAATTTTCAATTGCAATTTTAGTGCTTCTTCATCAACACGAATTCCCATAGATGAAATTTCGAAAGATTGTTCCAAAACCGAATTCCAAAGTAATATATCACCATTTAAACCACGATATCCATTCGAGCTTGGTGTTGTCCAATCATCATAGTCGGGAGCTCTGCCATCATGTGGCTCTCCGTTTGCTAATTCTCCTCCAATTCCAATAATAAATACAGCCCCAAACTCTTTGCTTACCTTGCCTTCTCGTTCTTTTGGAGTCAAATCAGGGTATTGCTTTAATAAGTCTTCCGAATGAATGAATGTTATTTCTTCCGGTAGGATTGGTTTAAGAGGTGTGTAATACTCACTTAAAATATATTCTGTCCTTTTAAGGGAAGCATATATTTGTTTTACTGTGTGTTTTAAGAAATCTAGCTTGCGATCGGCTTTTGTTATTGATTTTTCCCAGTCCCATTGATCTACATAAATGGAGTGAATATTGGTGAATTCTTCATCAGGTCGAAGAGCATTCATGTCTGTGTAAATTCCTTTACCTACAGGCACTTCTAGTTTTCCTAACATAAAGCGTTTCCACTTTGCCAGAGAATGAACCACTTCAGCTGTCTGATCATCTAATCCTTTAATTGGAAATGCCACAGGGCGTTCAATACCATTTAAATCATCATTAAGTCCTGTGCCTTTCATAACAATCATAGGAGCTGTTACTCTACGTAATTTTAATTCAGAAGCCAGCTGTAATTGAAATTGATCTTTAATAAATTTAATTGCTTTTTCTGTTGCATCAACATCCAATGTGCTTTGGTAATTTTTTGGGATAAATAAGTTTTCCATTTGCTGAAAATTTTGGTTGAGAGGAAATTACCTCTAGTTAGATTGATTCAAAAAAAAAGCCTTTCTCGTTGATGAGAAAGGCTGTTATATGCATAACGATATCCTTTCTCACCGGGGAGAATTATTATTGTTATTATTATTATTTAGAAATTGTTTGTTCATATAATCGTAAAAAAAAGGCCTTCCCGTATTGGGAAGGCCTGGTAATTGAATATTTTGATTTATTCTATAAGCTCCCCCATTTTCAATGAAAATTATTCATCAAATTATTGAAAAGATTATTGAAATTAAATTTTTGGCTCATTTTAGCTGTGTTTTTACTTTGGCTAAAGTAGAGATTTTTATTGAATCAACAAGAAATACCTGTTATTCTTTGAAAAAAATATTTCAGCTGCGATAAATCTTCATAATACCCTACTTACTAGCCTCATGTATGAATACAAATATCTTTTAAAATTTTAATCGAATTATTTTGAGATTAATTCAAATTACGTACATTTACTTCATAATAATTTAAATTTTTTAAGTAATGCCTAAAGGGACAGTAAAATTTTTTAACGAATCTAAGGGATTTGGATTCGTTAAGAACAGCGAAACAGGAGAAGACATCTTTGTTCATGTAACAGGATTAATTGACAAAATTGGTCAGGATGATAAAGTAAGTTTTGACCTTGTGGAAGGAAAAAAAGGAATGAACGCGGTTAATGTAAAAATTGACTAAGTCAGAATAAAATATTTTTCCTTAGTAAAGCTCAATGTAATATTGAGCTTTTTTTGTGCACTATTTTCAGCTTCTCAATTAATAAAGAATATTAATTAAGGAAACATTTCCTTTGGCTTTTTCTAATTGCAGATTATATTATTTTTGTAGAATGATCAACGATATAGATACACTTGAAGAGTTGAATAGAATGTGTTCTAATACTTTAATGGAACACCTAGGCATTATCTACACTGAAGTAGGTGAAAACTACTTAGTTGCAGAAATGCCGGTAACACCTAATCATTGGCAACCCCTGAAAATTTTACACGGTGGTGCAACCCTAGCATTGGCCGAGTCGGTTGGAAGTGCTTTATCAGTTATTAAGACTGATATGGAAAAATTCGATGTGAAAGGAATGGAGATTAATGCCAATCACATTCGAAGCGTTCGAACTGGAACAATTACAGCCAAAGCGCATTTTATTCATAAAGGCAGTCTGACTCATATTGTAGAGGTTAATATCCTAAATGAACAAGAGAAGTTGGTTTCTGTGTGCCGAATTACCAATGTGATTTTAAAAAAATAAAATGTTGGAAAATAGATCTGAGTTGTTTTCTTTCTTAAGCTACTGTTTACAGAATAATTTGCCTTTTTTCGCATATCAGTTGCCAAATTCTGGAATTATTCAAATTGGAGTTCAAACTGATCTGAATTTGAAGCATTATCAATGTTTGACTGATTTGGACGGAGAGAATGGCTTTGTATTATCTCCATTCGATATAGAGAGCAACCATAAATCATGGTTTATTCGCAGCGATATTAATTTGCAAGCGACGGAAATTAATTCCGATTCGATTCAATTATTGGGATCAGCTGATGTTGAGATGGATGAGAAATTCCCTTCAACCATAATTTTGGGACGCTCGCATGAATTGTATTTTAATCAGGTTTCCAAAATGATTAATGACTTACAGCAATTTAAGTTGGAGAAGGCTATTTTATCAAGAATTCAAATTTTAGAAGGAATGGGGATGGATTGTGCCGTTGATTCATTTTTGAAATTATCAGAGTCTTACGATTCTGCATTTGTATTTTTGGTCTCAATACCTAAAGTTGGAACATGGATTGGTGCAAGTCCAGAAACCTTATTGTCTTCAAAAAATAATACAATTGAAACGGTTGCTTTGGCGGGAACCCAAAAGCTTGCAGGTAGAATTACCGATCAGATAAAATGGGAACAAAAAGAGGTGCACGAACAGGCTTTGGTAAGTTCGTATATTGAGGAAGTACTGAAAAGTCACAATTTAACCGACTATAATCGAACAGGCCCGGTAACAGCTCAGGCTGGGAATGTTGTGCATCTAAAAACAACTTATATTCTTCCCAATGGCATGAATTTTCATCAATTGTCAAACTTAGTTCAAGATCTTCACCCCACTCCTGCTGTTTGCGGATTACCAAAAAATAAGGCTATGGAATTAATCAGGGAGATTGAACAGCACGACAGAGAGTATTATGCGGGTTATTTGGGACCAATTGATTCGAACGGATCAGTTTCTTTATTTGTGAATCTCCGTAGTATGAAAGTGCTTGAAAATCAGATGGCTCTTTTTGTTGGTGGAGGAATAACTGCAGATTCAATCCCCGATAAGGAATGGGAAGAAACCTGTTTAAAAGCTCAAACCTTACTGAATGTGATTCGTTCGTAAGGCAAGCCCAATAAATTATTATAAATTTGAGCAAGTATATTCAAAATGCAATCTTTTGCTTTTGTGAATTCTCGTATCGATTAAAGAAAAATAGATTATATGGAGCGAACTTATTCGGATATTAAAGGGGTTAAAGAATTGATTGATATCTGTTGGGCCAAAGGGATGGAATATGTAATTGTTTCACCTGGCTCTCGTAACGCACCATTAAGTATTTCTTTTGCTAAAGATGATCGAATTAAGAGTTTGGTGATTGTTGATGAAAGAAGTGCAGGATATTTTGCATTGGGTATTGCTCAGCAAACTAGAAAACCAGTTGGATTGGTTTGTACATCGGGCACAGCATTGTTGAACTACGGGCCTGCGGTTGCCGAAGCTTTTTATCAGAGATTGCCTTTGGTGGTTATTTCGGCCGATCGACCTGTTGAGTGGATTGGGCAGGATGATTCGCAGGCATTGCCACAAGTAGGTGTTTTCGGACAATTTGTAAAAGCGAGCTATCAATTGCCTTTGGATGCAAATAATTCGGATGATTGCTGGTATTTAAACCGAATGGTAAATGAAGCTTTAACCAAAGCTCAAAGTGGAAGATTAGGACCTGTTCACATCAATTTCCCTTTGCGGGAACCGCTATATGGAGTGAAACCCTATCCGAATTCTATCGAACGGGTGATTGGTAAAATCAATTCGGTTGATGAGTTAAGTGCTGATACAATTTCTTCCATTGCTGATATTATCAATTCCAATCAGAAAATTGTAATTCTGGCTGGTTTGCTTCATCAGCAATTAGAGTTAAACGAATTACTTGCCGAATTGGCACAAAACAAAAATGTAGTGGTTTTAACCGAATCGGTTTCTAATCTGCATAATAAAGAATTTTTGCCTTGTCTCGATCGCGTTATTTGTTCGATAAAAGACGAAGAGATAGATGTTTTCAAACCAGATTTGTTGATTAATTTTGGCGGACCTTTGGTTTCGAAAATGATAAAATCCTTTTTAAGAAATAACAAACCGACAGAACACTGGTTTGTAGGGAAAGAGGATCATTTTATCGATACATTTAAAAACCTTACTTCCCATATCGATGTATCTCCTTTGGCTTTTTTTAAGCAATTACTGCCATTCATAAAACCATCCGACAGTTCCTTTTCAAAACATTGGAAATCTAGAGATGCTGAGGTTTCTGAAATTCATGCAGAATATCTTAAGGGGATAGAATGGAGTGATCTAAAAGCCTTTGAGCAAATTTTAAACGGGATTTCTGAAGGTGGAAATCTTCAGTTGGCCAATAGTTCAGTAGTGCGTTACGCACAATTATTTAAAACATCCGGTACTCTTACCTATAATTCGAATCGTGGAACCAGTGGTATCGATGGATGCACATCAACCGCAGCTGGTGCAGCCCTGGTCAACGGAAAAACAACGACTTTAATTACGGGTGATATTAGTTTTTTCTACGATTCGAATGCATTGTGGAATAAATATTTGCAGCCTAATTTTAAAATTATTCTGATTAACAATGGTGGTGGTGGAATCTTCCGCTTTATATCGGGTCCTTCGGGAGTTGAGGAATTGGAAGAATATTTTGAGACTGTACAGGATTACAAAGCCAATAAATTGGCTGAAACATTCGGATTAGATTATTTTTATGCCGAAAACCAAGAGGAAGTGAATAATGTGCTTCCCGATTTCTATGCTGCCAACACGCGAGCCGCAGTATTGGAAATTAAAACACCCAGAACGGTGAACGATAAAGTATTAATAAATTATTTTAAAACTATAAAATCAAAGGTATGACAACCAGAGCCTGGGTTACCATTAAAGAATACGAAGACATTAAATTCGATTTTTTCGAAGGGATTGCAAAGATAACAATCAACCGACCTGAGGTCTACAATGCTTTTCGTCCGCAAACCAATTTTGATATGTTGGATGCGATGGAAATATGCCGCGAACGCAGCGATATTGGTGTAATTGTGTTTACCGGAACTGGCGATAAGGCTTTTTGTTCTGGTGGCGATCAAAATGTAAAAGGAGTAGGCGGTTATATCGATGAGTACGGTGTTCCTCGTTTGAATGTATTGGATTTGCACAAAGCAATTCGTTCTATGCCCAAGCCGGTTATTGCCATGGTAAACGGTTATGCAATTGGTGGCGGACACGTTTTGCACGTGGTATGCGATTTAACGATAGCTTCTGAGAATGCTAAGTTCGGACAAACAGGACCCAAAGTAGGTAGTTTCGATGCCGGTTTTGGTTCTTCGTATTTGGCTCGTCACGTAGGTCAGAAAAAAGCCCGCGAAATCTGGTTCCTTTGCAAGCAATACACTGCAAAAGAAGCCGAAGATATGGGAATGGTGAACAAAGTGGTTCCTTTTGAGCAATTGGAAGACGAGACTGTTGATTGGTGTAAAACCATGCTGATGCGCAGCCCAATGGCATTGCGTATGATCAAACGAGGTTTAAATGCTGAGTTGGACGGACAACGTGGATTGATGGAATTTGCCGGTGATGCAACCATGATGTATTACCTGATGGAGGAAGCACAAGAAGGAAAAAATGCTTTCCTTGAAAAACGAGATCCTGATTTTCAGCAATTCCCTAAATTCCCAGGATAAAAAATATATTGTAGGGACACGCCATGGCGTGTCCCTATTTCATTTCGGACATGTCTACGATAATACCTAAAATGAAGATCCTCCCAGCCACTTCATCCAATCTTCCCGTGATCAGCGATATCTACAATTAAGCAGTTCCCCCTGCCACCGACATTACACTTAGAGATAAGAGGAAATGAATATCTGGATAATATTCTAGTGGTTTTTACTTCCTTTGCATCTCAATAAAAATATTGAATATATGGACGAAAATGTTAGAGTAGAATACCGTTTTTCGCATTTGTTAGATGTCGATTATGCTTCTCATCCCAATATGACGACTTATGAGGGGAAGATCTTAATACATTCAGATGATGAATTTGATCATTTTGATATGGATGAGGTCGAGATTGGAACGATCTGTTTAGAGATGTATGAC
>JAQBBZ010000110.1:0-4164 GCA_032125735.1 Labilibaculum sp. | reverse complement strand
GCGAAAGCTGAAAAGTTAAAAGGAATTGTTTACAGCGAGATTCAGGCTCTTTTCAACGAAGGTGTTAAAGAGGATGACTTACACGAAGCGAAGGAAAACTTCATTAAAGTGCGTCAGGAGAATCTTCGTAAAAACGGCTATTGGTTAAATGCGATTAATCATTACTATGTGTATGACGAAAGCATGTTAAGTCTTGAGGATTACGAAAAAATGATCAACTCGATCACAAAAGAAAAGGTAGAGAAATTTGCCAAGCAATATTTTTCAACACCTGCAAAAATTGAAGTGGTAATGTCTCCAATGAAAAAGGCAATTTAATACAGTGTTATATAGTAAAAACGGATGCTCAGAATTGGCATCCGTTTTTTTTTACTCAGGATCAAGATTTGTTTTATTAATAGGGATGTTGTTTAGCCAAATGTTGTTTTTCTTCGAAGCATATTGTTTAAGTTCTAGAGTTAAGTCATATAGAAGTTTACCAGAAAGTGGGAATTCCGGCCCGAAATGAATATTTGAAATTCTAAGTTTTGGGAAATAATTATAGGGTATATAGTAAGGTTCATTCATTTCATTATCAAGATACTTTCCGTTTTTATCACACAATGGTAATTTAAAGTACTTGATGTTTTTATCGGCTTTACCAATTCTAAAATCATTATAAATATGTTTGGCCCAAAGCACATGTCCAACTTGAGGAATTTGTGTGTAGAGCCGAATCTCATTTTCATCTGCCCATGATTTCTCTTTATGCAAACTTAAAAGTTGATTGAGTTCAATTTGGTAAGTATTGTTTGGATGTATTTTTTGGATTTTGTGCCAGTTTTCAGATAGTTCTTGAATTTGGTCGAGCTTACCATATATTACTTTCGAGAAATAGAACAAACGCCAGTTTAGAGGCTCATTTATGATTTCAAGTTCGATGGCAACACCCTTAAGGTTATCTCCATACTTCTTCCAAAAGAAAGGCTTATTTAATTCAGATTCGTTAGTAGCAGAAAGAATAAAAGAATTTTCTTTAACGCGTGTAATAAAATCTGCATACACACCACCATCGTTTTGCAAATTGTAAACTGGCTTCAAACAAGATGAAGCATATTCATATTCTTTAGGATCATTACTATTGTGAAGGTTATATAGACGCAAACATCCTTCATTTATAATTGAATATAAGACCTGCATGGATGTGAAATGCAATACTTTTGTAGTGCTTTTAAGAAAATAAGGAGTTTCGTTTAAATGATTATTATTTTCAGGAAAGCGTGCAGTAAACCTTATAGGAGCACCATTTTGTGAACTACCGCCAAAACCGGAACTTCCAAGTTTAAATCCAATACTCTTTTCAATTAAATTATTGAATTCTACACTTAATTTGTCCATTTCTATTTCTCTTTCACTTTGTTGCATATTTAATCAATTAGAAGTATTTAATAAAAAGGTGATTAATAGAAAATACCCCAAACCAGGTTTGGGGCATTTCATTCTTCAGTTTATTATAGTTGTATGTAGTTTTACTGTTTCAATCGCAAGTATTGAGTCTTCAATCGGCACTCTAAGCCATTTAATCGGATTAGGGATTCGATAATCGGGGCAATCACCCTTCCAATCGGCTTTTTAAGCGGATAATCGGGGTAGCGGATCAATAATCGCAAGGCTTTCAGGCTTATTCGGCAGTTTCGGCTTGCTTTTTATTTTGTGCTCTGATTTTTCGTAGGTACTCACTGCTGTAATGCTTCAATTTGCCTTCGTCTTCCCAGAAAACAAATTTTCCGAAGTCGCGAACTTCGTCGACAGCTTGCTTTAGATAGGTGTATGCACGGTCGCGAAATTCTTTTTCGGGTTTGCCGGTTTCGGTTCTGATTCCATTCACTTTACCCAATAGAGTACGAGTGCTAACCGATAGTTCGTCGGCTAAATCGAGCTTGCTCATGTCATAATTGACCGCTTGCAAAGGTTCTGGATTTGCTTTGCCAAGTGCTGCATAATCACTTAAATCCTGAATCATATCGGCATGACCGTTACCATCGGAAATTCGATTTACCTGCACCATTAATTTATGATCTTTTCGGTAGGCAAATCGGAAAACGTGAGCAAATTCCCGTTGAAGCTGATATGCTTTTTCCGATGCTTCGGTCCATTGCTCCAGTGTTATTACTTTACCATTGAAGCTGATCATCCATTCCGATTGAGCATCTTTTAAAAGATTAATTCGGGGAACTAAATCGTTAATAACTTCAGGGTTTAAGCCTTTTGCAACAAGCTGATCCTGATCGTTTATTGCGTAATTACTTAAATTTTCAGCTTCAACTAATGTAATATCGATAGGTACAGTTGGGGTGATTACCTTGCTAGCCATAATTGCCAGTGCTTTTTGTTTTGCTGTCAGATAAGCTTCTGTATGTGCCATGTTTTTCGGGTTTTAATCTGATTTATTATCAGTTGGGTTATTTTTTTTATAAGATTAGTGAAGTTAAATTTTTTCTGTAATTAAACCAAAGCGTAATGAGTAGAAAATGTTAAGCGTTGTGTGTGGGTGATGGTATTTTTGATGAACAATGCCTGTTAAATGGAGGGGTGTGTGATAGTTTCCATAATTAATCTAAATTGTAAATAATAATAAAAGGCACTCCTAAATCCATGTATGAAAATTGAAGTGCCTGATATTGGTTCATATATTGTTTGCTTCTTACTCTTCATCGGTAAGCAACAGCAAATAGTGCGCAGCCGACCAAGAGAAGTGATTTGCATTTAATCCTTTACCAGTTTGGGGGTGATAATTTTCGCGGATTGGAGCATCCTGCAGTAATCCTACGGCGTTGTGCAGGAGTTTCTGCGTTAATTCATCTGCTTCCTGTTTAAAGCCATAATTTTTCAGTGCCCTGATACCAAAATAAGCCTGATCCAGCCAAACCGGACCGCGCCAATATCCTTCCAAGGGATTGAATTTGGCATGATCGGCAACCAGAGTAGGAAAGGGTACTTTTGTGGCAAACTTGATGGTGTCGCAGAGTATTTTCTGTACTGCCTTTGCCTGTTCGGTACTTGCAATTTGGGTGTACAATGGAATCCATCCTTCGGGGCCTTGCTGAACGGTGAGCAATTTGCCGGTGCCAATGGCTCTGTCGTAAAAGAAACCTGTTTTTGCATCCCAAAAACTGGCAGCTATTTTTTCTTTTAGTTTCTTCGCTGCCGACTTGAATTGTTTGGCATCTTCCGTTTTATCGAGTAGCTTGGCCAATGCTGCCAGTTGTTCTTTTTCAGCAAAAAGGTAAGCATTTAGATCAACCGATTCCTGATCCATCGACCATCCGTGATTGTTGTTTTTCAACATTTTGGAATCGTCGAAACGCACGGCATTGTCCATGCCACTTTCCCATTTGGCCGCAATCAGGCTTCCATCGGTAGAACCGTATTCGCACAAGCCATTTTGGTCGTTGTCGCGGTACTGATACCACCACTCATGATATTTTACCAACTTCGGATACATCTCCCGCACAAAGTCAAGCTCGTTTGTTCTTTTATAGATTTCGAGAACGGCCCATGCAGCCAGTGGAGCTTTCGTGTCGCGCCAGTTGTTTTCCTTCGCATCGAAATAAACACAATCGGCAACCATGCCCATTTCATTCTGATACTGAAACATGGAATGCAGATTGCTCTTGGCCAATTCGGGGTTGAAACGAACCAAGGCTACCGCCTGTTTCCAGCTGTCCCACGACCAAAAGCCATAAAAACCCTGATAAGCAGCCGAAGGGAATACGCCATCGAATTTTAAATCGCCGGCAGGAGAGCGCCAGTTGGTAAGCAGAGTTTGTACACATTTCACCACCAATTTGTTGTTCTCTTGCTTATCCAGCAATGGATTTTTGCTTGATAATGCTTTTGCCAAATACCCGTTCCAACGCTCATGATTGGCTTTGAAAACAGCTTGTGGATTTTGCAACCAATCCGCCAACATATTCGCTTCGGCTAGTGTTTCCTGCTGATTAAAATAGTGGGAGTGAAGCAGGTTTACACTTGCCGATTCACCAGCGGGTACTTCAATCTGATCTTTTAAAATCATTCGGTACGATAAAGAATCTGGAGATATAATTACATCTTTCGCTTTATCGGTCTGAATCAGAAATTGTTCTGTGTCATCCTTAAAATCCACACGAATGCCGTTGGTCG
>JAQBBZ010000109.1:0-5898 GCA_032125735.1 Labilibaculum sp. | reverse complement strand
ATGACTTCTAATTAGATTTAGTTGTAACTGAACCTGTTCGTTCTTTTGGATTCGGTACTGAGCCATTGGCCCCAGACCTGTATTGATTCCATAAATGATTTTATCTTTAGAGAAATCACAAAGGAAATTGTATGATTCGTTTAGTTTCAAACTTCTTTCTTCCGAAATTTCGAAATCCAGATCATTAATAATAATGGAGGCAAAGTCGTTTAACTCTAATAATGAACTGTTTAATAGTATTGGCATTTGCTTGGTTGAGTTACTTTAACAAGTTGCAAAAAAAATAGAATATTAACTGAAAAAGCAACGGTTTTGTTAAGTTAATTGCAACAAATTGCTTATTTAAATAAAATAATTTATAGTAATTATACTATCGGTGTTTAATAATCAAATGGTTATCGTCAACTAACTCTCTTATACATTTGCTTCTGTTTGGCTATCTATTCATGTTTTAAATTGAGCTATTGTTCGATAAAAATAGGCAGGAACCAAATAAACCAAGGAATGATGTTATAAAGCTGAATTGGCTGTTTTTTTTGGAAGGCATCTATTCTATTTCTAACTTACGCGCTGAAATTCCATGCTGTACAAGACGTGAAATAAAGTAGTCAGCCTTCTTTTGGCGATTAAGGTGAGGGAATTCTTAAAATAAGCTGTCCTTCAGGTTTATGAGTTATTAGAAATAAATATCAAATTAACAGATACAAAAATAAATGGGGCCCAGCTACAAAGATGATCAATTGTTAAAACACAATTATAGTGAAGACGAATTACGGTTTCTGAACCTGCTTGCTGAAAAATTCCCAACAGTTCAAGCGGCTTGTACCGAAATTATTAACCTTGAATCAATAATGAATCTGCCCAAAGGAACAGAGCATTTCCTTACGGATATTCATGGAGAATACGAGACGTTTAGTCATGTGTTGAGAAATGCTTCGGGTATGGTGCGAAAGAAAATTGATATTGTTTATGGGAATACAATTAGCGAAAAAGAGAAGAATCAGTTAGCAATACTGATTTATTACCCTGAGGATAAACTCAAACTCATCACAAAAGAGCAAGATAATTTGAATGATTGGTTTGCGATCACGCTTCGCAGATTGATGGCCGTGGCTCGTGTTTCGGCCGATAAGTATACACAATCGAAGGTAAGAAAGGCAATGCCACCCGATTTCGCTTATGTAATTGATGAGTTGCTGAATGAGCCTAACGCAAAAAAGGAAAAATATTTTGAATGTATTATACAATCCATTATTGATGTAGATCGGGCCAACCAATTTATTGTGGCGATAAGTAAGTTTATACAACGCTTGTTGATTGATCGCTTGCATATTATTGGTGACATATATGATAGAGGCCCTTATGCCGATAAGGTAATGGATGTGATACAGGATCATTATTCGGTAGATATTCAGTGGGGAAACCACGATATTGTATGGATGGCTGCTGCAACAGGAATTCGTGCCAGTATAGCTGCTGTAATTCGTTTGAGTGCCCGATACAACAATTTGGACACTTTGGAAGATGCCTATGGAATTAATCTGATGCCACTGGCTACCTTCGCCATGAAAGCCTACGAGGGTGATCCATGCGAAGCTTTCATACCAAAGAATACGCCATCCGAAAATATTGGATCGACGCAGATTAAACTAACCAGTAAAATGCACAAAGCCATTATGGTTATTGAGATGAAACTGGCAGGAGAGATCATTCGACGAAATCCGGAAATGGAAATGGAAGACCGTTTGCTGCTCGACAAAATAAATTATGAAAAAGGGACAGTGACGATTGACGGACGGGAACTGGAATTGAACGACAAATCATTCCCCACTATTGATACGAAAAATCCTTATCAACTAACAGAAGAGGAGAGGGAGTTGGCTGAAAAACTTCAATTTTCATTTTTGTATTGTGATAAACTGCAGCGACACATTAAAACATTATTTTCTAAAGGAGGTACTTATCTTTCCTACAATTCAAATTTACTATTTCATGGCTGTATACCGCTTGACGAAAAAGGGGATTTTAAAGAGCTTACTTTACTAGGCGAAAAATACAAAGGGAAGGCCTTGTGCGATCAGTTCGATTTAATTTCCCGACGAGCTTATTTTAACCGCGAACATCCCGAAAGAATGAATAAAGACCGCGATTACATGTGGTACCTTTGGAGTGGGGCTTATTCGCCTCTTTTTGGCAAGAAGAAAATGGCCACTTTCGAAAGATATTTTTTGACCGATAAAGAAGTTCAGCGTGAAGAAAGCAATACTTATTATAAGCTTAGAGATAACAAAGATTCTTGCTGTCGCATTTTAGAAGAATTTGGACTCGATCCCGAAGTTTCACACATTATTAATGGACATGTGCCGGTAAAAGTCGCAATGGGAGAAAGTCCGATAAAAGCGGAGGGAAAACTCTTTGTTATTGATGGAGGAATGTCGAAACCCTATCAAAAAGTGACAGGTATTGCCGGATATACCTTAATTTATGATTCTTACAGTTTAATTCTTGCTGAGCATACCTCCTTCGAATCAAAACATAAAGCCATACACGACGAAATTGATATTGTTTCGACTCGAAGCATGATTGAGCAAGCAACCAAACGGATTAGAGTGGGCGATACCTATATTGGAGCAAATTTGCGCCAACAAGTTCAGGATTTAAACCGACTGCTCGACGCTTACCGAAAGGGAGTTGTAAAAGTGAAAAGCATAGGCTAATAAGAAAGTTTTCTGAAACAATAAGTTTTAACTTAGAAAGGGAACTACGAATAGTAAGTTTTGGCTACTTTGTATTTGTGCGAAATAAATAGTAAAAATTATTATAAATGGGAGACTTACATATCATTGAAGAGTTAAATAATCAGCTAAGTTGGGGCGTAAAACAAGTCCCGAAAGTTAATTGGCTGGTAAAAGGCTATCAGTTGAATGAATTGGCACAGGTAACCCATTTAAATATTTCAAAAAAGAATTTGAAAGGCAAATGGCCTCCTGCACTTTTTAAATTGAAGCATTTAGAATTTTTAGACATTCAAGAAAATGAATTGGAATCTATTCCGGAGGAAATAGCCAACTTAAAGTGTTTGCAATGTATTGATATTCGTCGGAATCAAATTGGTTCATTGCCTCAATTTATTACTGATATACCTAAACTACAAAAATTATATTTGGGTAATAATAGCTTTACTGTTGTGCCAAAACATCTTTGTTCTTGTCCCAAATTAAAAGTTGTTGATTTTACGAATAATCAGCTAAGCGAAGGAATAGAATACCTTCTAAACTCAGCATCTATTACGAATATTTATTTAAGAAATAATTGCATAAAGTCATTTCCGTTTCATCTGATTAAAAACAATCAGCTTATAGAGCTGAATATAATGGAAAATGAAATAGAAATTATTCCTAAGGATATACCAAGGATTGAACGTTTCTATTATTAAAATAACATCTTTTGTAGATGTCTTTATCGATCAAATAAGCCTGAATATTTACTGATTCAGGCTTATTTTGTATTGTGAATTTGTAATTATTTCTCCGACACAGAATGTTGTGATGTTTGATTTGTAGTTGTTTATGCATTTCAGAACAGCTTGTAGTTGTCTTTTTTTTTTACGAGCCTGAAGGGCCCAAATAGTTTAGCCTAGGGTAAATGAGCACAGCGAATGCCACCCTAGGATATTTATGTAGCAGTAAGAACCGGCGCATGAAAAAAAACATTTGGAAAGCAATTCACATTTGCGCCGGAATAGCAAAAGGAAGATCGTCAAATCTTGATGTAAGGATAGTCTCGAGAGTTGAAATAAGATCTTGCTAAGAAGTTATTCTCGGTAGATATCAGGAAGAATTTCATTTCAAAATACCTAATCCCCAACCACTTCTCCTTCAGGAGAAGGATAGTATGGGGTGAAAAAGAATAATTAAATAGGATTTATCCAATTGCGTTCAAACGCCCCAATTGTACGTCTCTACAACTCAATAATTAATCATTTTAAATGAACAAATGAATCTTTGTGTGAAAAATACGCATTAAAGTTTGCAGGTGTGAAAATAGGTTTTATCTTTGTGTATATATAACGCAAAGATGATATATGGAAACTAAAAATTATTGTTACAAATATCCCCGACCATCTGTTACTACCGACTGTGTAATATTTGGTTTCGACAATGGAGAACTTAAAATCCTTCTGATAGAAAGAGGTATTGAGCCTTTTAAAGGAAAATGGGCTTTCCCTGGTGGATTTATGAGAGAGAATGAGAACAGCGACGAATGCGCAAAAAGAGAACTTCATGAAGAAACAGGTTTGGAAGACCTATTTATTGAGCAACTCTTTACTTTTAGTGATGTTGATCGTGATCCAAGAGGTAGAGTTGTTACAGTTGCCTATTATGCACTGGTAAAACTTGGCCATTACAATATTAAAGCTGGCGACGATGCAGATAATGCCAAATGGTTTCCAATATCTCAGGTTCCTCCCTTGGCATTCGATCACGATAGGATTTTACGCATGGCAATCAATCGTCTTCGCGGAAAAATCAGATATCAGCCAATAGGCTTTGAGTTACTTCCTGAAAGATTCACAATTCCTGAACTTCAGAACTTATACGAAACGGTTCTCGAAATTAAATTGGACAGGCGCAACTTTAGAAAGAAGATTTTGGCTACTGGTTTACTTATTGATCACAACGAATCCATAAAAGGTCAACCTCATAAAGGTGCTAATCTATATAGCTTCGATGAAAATAAGTACCAGCAACTATCAAATACAGGCTTTAATTTCGAAATATAATAAGCCTTTAATACTCTGAAAAATGATTATACGCGACTTATTAGACAACGACTTGTACAAGTTCACCACTATGAACGCCATACAAAAGAAATTTCCTAACGCCGAAGTGCTCTATAAATTCATTAACAGAGGCAAAACGGAGTTTCCTAATGGATTTGCCGAAGAGCTTAGAAAAGAGGTGGGTGCGATGAGAGATTTGATGCTTACGGCTGAAGGGGAGGCTTTCTTACGGAAGAAATGTTACTTTTTCGACGCTGTATTTGTTGATCTCTTGAAAGGCTATCGATTTAATCCAAACGAAGTGGTAATAAAGCAAGAGGATGGTGATTTAGAGGTAGAGATAGTAGGACTATGGCACAGAACGGTTCTTTGGGAAGTGCCATTAATGGCTATCATATCAGAACTTTACTTCAAACTCACCAACCAAAAGGTGAACGATTATCAAGCAACAGCAATTGCTAAAGCGAAAGAGTTTAAAGCCGTAGGTGCAGAGATTTCAGAGTTTGGAACACGCCGTCGTTTCTCGTTTGAAGTACAAAATAGAGTGGTGGAGATTTTGAAAGAACAGATGGGTAAATATCTCAACGGAACCAGCAATGTTTTACTTGCCATGAAACACGATTTAACACCTATAGGCACACATCCACACGAATGGTTCATGTATCATGGTGCTCATTATGGCTATAGAATGGCCAATGCTATTGGATTAAAGAATTGGGTTGATGTTTATCAGGGCAGCCTGGGAATTGCTCTAACAGACACTTTTACAACCGATAACTTCTTCCAAAGTTTTAAACCCAAATATGCGAAACTATTTGATGGAGTGCGTTGGGATAGCGGAGATGCTCTCCTGTTCACAGATAAAACATTGCAACACTACGAAAAATGCCGAGTTGATGCAAAAAGTAAAACCATTGTTTACAGTGATGGACTTGATTTAGAGAAAGTGAAAGAAATTAAGAAATATGTAAATAATCGTATTCACGATGTTTATGGCATAGGCACTTACCTCTCTAACGATACGAGTGTAAAACCACTAAATATGGTAATTAAACTCTTTACGGCTAAACCAGAAGGGTATAGCAAGCACATTCCAACGGTTAAATTATCAGATG
>JAQBBZ010000108.1:0-4238 GCA_032125735.1 Labilibaculum sp. | reverse complement strand
AGGTGTCTTCTTCTGCATTTGAATTCTATATTTTCAGTGTTATCATCTATAATATTGATAGACTAGTCCCACGAAAGAAGCTTTCATTAGATGGTTGGAGTAGAGAAATAAGCTTTGATTTCGAAGTTGGAAACGTCACCTTATGGAATACTCAGCAAAATACTATTTGTAAAATGTTAAATTTTCTAACGGGTGACATTTGGAATATCACATTTAAGAAGCATACAATAAGCAACTACTACGTACCTGATTCATCTCTAAAACCAAGTAGTTTCTCTCCTGAAAAGGTTTGTTTATTCTCAGGTGGTTTAGACTCCCTAATTGGCGGATACAAATTACTTGAAAATAAAAAAAGAACTCTATTAGTTTCGCATTATGATGTATCTATGAATGGTCATAAAGAACAAGGTGCCATCGAAGGAGAATTAGTGAAAAAATATATAGAACATTCAGATTTTGAATGGACTTCTAATCAAGTTAGCTCAAAGAAAGGATCTAACGGACAAAAGTTAGAAGCCACTTTTAGAAGCCGTTCCATTCTATTCATAAGTCTTGCTGGTTATCTAGCACATAATCTAACACCTAACGAATCGTTTCACATACCTGAGAACGGAACAATATCATTGAATATACCTCTATCACCATCAAGAAGAAGTTCGTGCAGTACAAAAACAACACATCCATATATTCTGTCTTCAGTAAATAAAATATTTGTTGGTTTAGGCATAAATACACAAGTAGAGAACCCTTTTGAATTTAAAACAAAAGGAGAAATGCTATTACCATATTCGAATGATATTTTTTTAAAAACACTAGTAGAATTATCTAACTCGTGTGGTAAAGGTGGACATAAAAGGTTTTGGTATAAACATTGGATGACAAGAAATCATGGTACTGTTTTGACAACAAGGCCACATCATTGTGGTAAATGTATGCCTTGTATTTATAGACGAGCTGCAACAAATAAGGTTCATTGGGATACTGAATTATTATATGGTGATAATATCTTCGACAAACCCAATTGGACATGGGCAACTTTAAAAAAGAAAAATAAAAGAATGAAAGATGTAAAAACATTCTTGCAATTTTTATCTAAAAAAAGATCAAAAGAAGAAATTAAAAAAGAACTTTTAATAAATGGTTCATTACCATTGGATAAACTAGATCTATATGCTGATGTTGTTGTACGAACTATAGATGAGCTTGAAACTTGGATAAATGATAACAATACATCATCTAATTATCTTGAAATAAAAAATCTAGCAAAATTATAATACTATGTACGTTGATTCCCATTGTCATTTTGATATGTTTGAAAATCCATTGCAAATAATAAAAGAATGTGAAAGGCAAAAGATTGTTACTATCGGAATGACTAATTTACCTAGTCATTTCGAAATGGGATTTCCTCACATTAAGAATTTTAAATATATTCGAATGGCTTTAGGCTTACACCCTTTATTGGCACAAAAGCACCATGATGAATTATTAAAATTTAAGAAACACGTCGAAAAAACATCATATATAGGTGAAGTAGGGTTAGATTTTTCCAAAGAAGGCATCGACACAAAAGATATTCAAATAAAGAGTTTTGAATTTGTTCTAGATAGGATAAAAAATAAAAAAAAGATAATAAGCCTTCATTCTAGAAGAGCTGAGAAAGAAGTGTTAGACTTACTAATCAAATATAAAATTGATAATGCTATCTTTCATTGGTATTCAGGAAGTGTTATTGTTTTAAGACAAATCATTGAGAAAGGTTACTATTTTTCAATAAACACATCCATGATTAATAGTACTCCAGGAAAAAAAATCATAGCACAAATTCCTTTAGATAAAGTTTTAACAGAGACTGATTCTCCCTATGTGCAGTACAAAGGTAAACCTGCTAGACCTGAAAATGTAAGTGTCGTAATTAATTACTTAGCTCTTTTGTACAATAAATCGCCATTAGAAATGGAGAATCAGGTATATCGGAATTTTAATGATTTAATAAAAAATATCCGATAATCGAACTTAAAAATTCCAATCTTAATTCCCCACGTGCAAATTCGGAAATTCATCAGAACAACATAAACCAGTCCCCTACTCTTTATGGAAAAATTTAAAAATGCCCTAAACATTGTGCTCTGTATTTTAGTTGTAGTAGTGCTCTACTTTGTGGTATCGGGCAACAGCAAACTAAAAGAAACCCAGAATACCATCAATCAGGTAAACAACGAACTGTCTGTTTTAAAAGACAGCATCGGCAAAACACAACAATCCCTAAGTCTCGTTCTTAACAAGCTGGAGTTTACGGAAAACGAGCTGAAAATCCTGAAAAACGAACGTGATATTCTCGAGTTGGAAGAACTGCAAAGAAGAACGCAGAACAAAGCTGAACTGAATGTTTTGAAAGAGAAGATTCTGGAAAAGGAAGAAAAGAAAAAAGAACTTCAAAAACACGCCAACACTTTCGAATTATGAAGAACACTCTACTCCTGCTGGTGATTTTGGCTTTTAGCTGTGCAGCCAAGGCTCAGGTGCATATGGGTTTAAAAAAATCTCCTCTGCAATATTGCACATCGAACCAATCGCCTTTGCAGCTTGTGGTTGGCGATACCCTGGTGGTTGTTTGCGATACCATGTATCTGATTAATAAAACGAGATACCAGTTTTACAAGAGCATCCACAAAGCCACGCTGGAAGATGACAATATGGAATGCAATAACCTGCTTAAGGCCTACGAAACCCGCCTGGAGGAGCATGAATCGTCATATGGCAAACTGTTGGCCAACTGCAGGCAAAGCGAAAAAACCAGTCTCGATTTAATCGAATACACCCAAAAGTCCTTGGAGAATACACAGAAAACCTTGCAGTACTCCCAGCAATCTCTCGATTCCTCGATCCAGAAGCTCGATCGTGCCAATGAGCTGATCCGTAAAGAAAAATGGAATGCCCGGGGCCAAAAACTACTCACAGGCATTGCTGGTGTTGGCGTGGGCATTTTGCTTGGGGTGCTGATTACAAGATAGGTAGTACAGCAAAAGTTGAACACCCTTCGGGGTTCTTCTATGTCTTTACTCTCTTAGCCGTAGGTTGCACCTACGCTTATTCAAGTTCAATCCCTTCGGGATTTTACCACTCGGGGTTCTTCTATGTCTTTACTCTCTTAGCCGTAGGTTGCACCTACGCTTATTCAAGTTCAATCCCTTCGGGATTATACCACTCGGGGTTCTTCTATTCTTTACTCTCTTAGCCGTAGGTTACACCAACGCTTATTCAAGTTCAATCCCTTCGGGATTATACCACGGCACGCAATCCGAACCACGAAGTGGTTCAACTCCAATAACCCCGTATGAAATGCGGGGATAGTATGAAATGCGGGGATCGCACAAAGTGCGAGGATCGTACGAAGTACGAAGTGTGGGGATGAGAGCAAAGCATGAAATGCGGGGGTAGTATGAAGCAATAATAAAACAATAAAATATGAGCACCTATACACAAATCTTGTATCAAATTGTATTCTCGACCAAGTACAGAGATAAAACACTAAGAGAAAGCGACCAAGAAAGACTTTTTCATTTCATCGGAGGAATACTGGTAAATAAGAATTGCCACTTGTATCGCATCGGTGGTGTCGAAGATCACATCCATATTGTAACGCATCTTCATCCGGCAATTGCACTTTCTAATTTAGTGAAGGACATAAAACTTGGCACCTGCGATTTCATCAAATCAAACCATATCCTACCCGATTTTTCAGGATGGCAAGAAGGCTATGGTGCTTTCACCTATGATATATCTGCAAAAGACAATCTGATTGCATATGTGAAGAATCAAAAAGAGCATCATTCTAAACGCAGCTTTCGTGAGGAATATATACAGCTACTAAAAGAGCATGGTGTTGATTTTGAGGAAAAGTATTTGTTTTAGAAGTTGAAGCCGATTCGGGCTTCCTTGTCTTCTCTCACATTCATAGCCGTAGGTTACACCTACGCTTATTCAAGTTCAATCCCTTCGGGATTATACCACGGCACGCAATCAGAACCACGAAGTGGTTCAAGCTCAATAACCCCTATGAAATGCGGGGATGAGTATGAAGTACGAAGGCATGCGAGACCGAGTGCAAAGCACGAAGGAATACAAAGAAAATATGAACCTGCTCTATCCTTTTTCAATCCAACAATAATACTGGTTTAATTTAACCGCAAAAAGCTAGTCGTTGATCCAACTAAAAATGAAATAGATTTATAAAC
>JAQBBZ010000107.1:0-7549 GCA_032125735.1 Labilibaculum sp. | reverse complement strand
TAAGATAATTACCCCTAAATCCCCTAAAGGGGACTAAAAGGAAAGAAAAAATAAAACCGAAATCCATTATGGGTTTCGGTTTTTTTATTTAGATCATTTGTTTAGTCCTGAAATTTCATTTCTCAAATCAATAAAATCATCCTCCAACTCGTTTTACCTGATATCCTTCAGTTTTTAGAAGTTCCATGATTTTATCGCGATGATCCCCTTGAATTAAGATTTCGCCATCTTTGGCAGAACCTCCGCCACCGCATTTACTTTTTAAGATCTTCCCCAATTCTTTTAAATCATCTGGAGTGCCAACAAAACCTTCAATTAGAGTTACAACCTTACCTTTTCGTTGTTTTTTGTCCAGCAATACTCTTAGCTTTTGTTTATTGGGTGCTAAGGTTTCTTCTGTCGATTCTTCATCGGATTCGTAATTGTAATCTGGATTCGTTGAGTAAACGATATTATTTTTGCTTTTTGCCATTTTATTTAAAGTAAGTTGGTGCACTGGTAACTAGCCTGAAATAGGTGTTCTACCATCAAATACCAGTTATTTATTACTACAGTACAAAGATATTTAAAATTTAGCTTTGTAAGTAAACCGATCATAAAAATAGATGATTGAGCCAACAAAAGGGATAAACACAACCAGTAATATCCAGATTAACCTGTTTATTACCAGTAAATCTCTTTGGAGTATATCGATTATAGCAATTACAGGAAGTAAGATTCCTATTAATTTGGTTATTAGCCAAATGTCAAAAATTATTGAAAGTATCATGTAATCTTATTTGATTTTTTGTTTTGATCCAATTATAAAATATAAAATTGGACCGATGAAAGGGAATAGCAGAACTACTAAAACCCAAATTAATTTATTGGAGTTGGTGAATTCATTCTTTAAAATATCAAGTAGGGCTAGTAAGGGTAATAAAAAAGCAAATGCAAAAATCAGAAGCATTAAAATAATCCCAATGGCAGATAAGGCAGTAATTAGTTCCATTCGTTAATTATGATTAGGTGAATGATTTTTTTAAAGATACTAAATTATCATTTTGAAGCACAATTTACACATTTCTTGCTTTCAGGCATAATCATGATTCTTCCGATGGGAATCTGAATTCCACATTTTATGCATTTCCCAAAATCATCTGAATCGATATTTCTGAGTGATTCTTTTAATGCAGATAGCTGAACTTCTTTTTTACGCAAAGCTGCCTCATTCACACTTTTGTTGTTTATTGCGTCCATTCTACTAACCCGACCAATGGCGCAATCTGGCGAAATAGGTTGGGTTAAATCCTTTAGCATTACGATATCCTTTTCCAGCTTTGAAATTCTATCGATGATTTGTGTCTCGATTTGAGCTCTGTTTAGTTCAGGCATAACTTACTCTTGTTGTTGTAAATATCAAAAATAAAAGAATAAAGATGAAATTAATAAGTAATTTATTGATCTTAATTTTAGAAGTATGAATTATTTAGTTGACTATCTAGATTCATTCTAAAGTGTTTTGCCAAGCTAATTTATGTGTGTTTGGCTAGGCTGGAATCCTACTTCTTTATACTTTTGAATTATAAATATGGGCTGTAGCACCAGGGTGGAATCGATTGCGAATCAGGTCGTTCGAGTCGTGATGTTGCAGTTATTTAGCATTTTATTCATTCATTTATTTAAGAAAAGTAATGAACAAGATAGTTGAAAAAGAGAATTTTTCAGAAAAAGTAGTGAAAATTGTAGTTGAGGCACCACTAATTGCCAAGGCACGCAAACCAGGTAATTTTGTAATCGTTCGGGTTGGTGAAAAAGGGGAACGTATCCCTTTAACCATCGCTGGGGCTGATATTGCAAAGGGAACAATTACCATTATCGTTCAGAAAATGGGCGTATCGTCTACCAAGTTGTGCGATCTTGAAGTTGGTGAATACATAACCGATTTGGTTGGCCCCTTAGGGAAACCAACCGAAATACATAATGTTGGCACTGTGCTTTGTTGCGGTGGTGGTGTTGGTGTAGCGCCTTTGCTTCCAATTGTCGAAGGATATAAAAAAGCAGGTAACCGTGTAATTACTGTTATTGCTGCAAGATCAAAAGATCTTTTGATTCTGGAAGATGAAATGCGCAAAAATTCCGATGAACTTATTGTGATGACGGATGATGGATCGTATGGAAGAAAAGGTTTGGTTACTGAAGGTATGGAAGAGGTAATTAAGCGTGAAAAAGTTGATGAGTGTATCACCATTGGCCCTGCTATTATGATGAAATTCTGTTCCTTGTTAACCAAGAAATATGAAATTCCTACCATGGCAAGTTTAAATAGTATTATGGTTGATGGAACTGGTATGTGTGGTGCATGTAGAGTTACTGTTGATGGTAAAACGAAGTTCACTTGTGTGGATGGTCCTGAGTTTGATGCTCATAAAATTGATTTTGACGAAATGATGTCGAGATTAGGAGGTTACAAGGAAGAGGAAAATGACAAAATGGATCGTTTTCAGAATTAATCAACTAAAGACAAAATAGGACAATGGAAAGGTCTGAAGAATATATAAAAAACGAACGTAAAAAAGAGTGGAGAGTCGAACTCCAAAAATTAACAAAAGCCAAAGATCGCATGTCGATCGAAAGGGTTGAAATGACTGAAATGGCTCCCGAAGAGCGTATCAAATCGCAGCGTGTTGAGGTGAATATGGGTCTGACTAAAGAGCAGGCAATGTTAGAGGCAATACGTTGTATGGATTGCGTTAACCCAACTTGTATGGAGGGATGTCCGGTAAGCATTAATATTCCTAAGTTTATTAAAAATATTGAACGTGGAAACATATTGGAAGCGGCATCGGTTTTAAAAGAAACAAGTGCTTTGCCTGCTGTTTGTGGTCGTGTTTGTCCGCAGGAAGTACAATGTGAGCAGAGATGTTTTTATGTTGAAAAATTGAATCTGCCTTCTGTAGCAATTGGTCATTTAGAGCGATTTGCTGCTGATTTTGAAAGAGAATCAGGTGTGATTTCGGTTCCAAAGTTGGCTGAGTCAAATGGTATTCAAGTAGCTGTTATTGGTTCCGGACCATCGGGACTGTCTTTTTCTGGTGATATGGCAAAATTGGGCTACGACGTTACAGTTTTCGAAGCTCTTCATGAAATTGGGGGTGTGCTGAAATATGGAATTCCTGAATTCCGTTTGCCAAATGCGGTTGTTGATGTAGAGATTGAGAGTTTACGCAAAATGGGGGTGAAATTCATCACCAATTATATTGTAGGTCAAACTGCAAGTTTGGATGATTTAAAGAAAGAAGGATATAAAGCATTCTATGTAGGTAGTGGTGCTGGTTTGCCTAATTTCATGAATATTCCAGGTGAGAACTCCAATGGAATTATGTCCTCAAACGAATATTTAACCCGTGTAAATTTAATGGGAGCCGATTCAGAAGAATCAGACACCCCAATATTACGTGGTAAAAATGTTGTAGTTGTTGGTGGTGGTAATACTGCCATGGATTCGGTTCGTACAGCAAAACGATTAGGTGCTGAAAGAGCAATTATTGTTTATCGTCGTTCTGAAGAAGAAATGCCAGCTCGTGCCGAGGAGGTACATCATGCAAAACAGGAAGGAATAGAATTTCTTACTTTAACGAATCCTATTGAATACATTGCTGATGAAAACAGGCGTGTAAAACAAATAAAGGTTCAGAAAATGGAATTGGGAGAACCAGATTCATCTGGCAGAAGAAGACCCGTTCCTGTAGAAGGTTCTGAATATACAATTGATGCAACTGTAGTTGTGGTTGCTGTAGGAGTTTCTCCAAATCCATTGATTCCTAATTCTGTTGAAGGATTAGAAGTTTCGAAATGGGGAACTATTGAGGTTGTAAAAGACAAAATGCAATCATCAATTCCTAATGTATTTGCCGGAGGAGATATTGTTCGTGGCGGTGCTACAGTTATTCTAGCAATGGGAGATGGTCGTAAAGCTGCTAAAAACATGGATATCTATTTGAAGGAAAAATATTTATCAAATAAAGTGGAACACTAAAAATTAGAAAAAATGAAAGAGTTTAATTCACTTGAAGATATTTTGGACTTTGCCATTAATGAAGAACAAATGGCGGCTGATTTTTATAACGAACTTGCTGGTAAAATGAAACATCAGGAGATGAAGGATACTTTTGAGCAATATGCTTTGGAAGAAATCGGTCATCGTGCTAAGCTGGAAGCAATAAAAAACGGGAAAAAATATCAGGTTTCAGAAACTAAAATTGCTGATTTAAAAATTGGAGATTATTTGCTTGATGTAGATGTTGATAAAACAAATATGACATATCAGGAAGCATTGATTCTGGCTATGAAAAAGGAGAAAATTGCTTTTAGATTGTATAATGATCTTGCTTCTGCTGCCATTGATGAGCCTTCAAAAAAGATATTTCTTATGCTTGCTCAGGAAGAGGCAAAACATAAACTTCGTTTTGAAGTGGAATACGATAGTAATATTCTAAAAGAGAATTAGAATTGTAATTGATATACTGAAAAGAGTCTTGATTTGTCAAGACTCTTTTTTTGTGCTTAAAAATTCTTTTGCTTTGATTGTTAATATTTTGTAACTTATAAAGTCCACTTTATAGTCTCTATAAAAATAAGTTGAGATTCGTATTGTATTATCAATTAACAAAAATATGAAATGAAAATTTTTAGGACATTTGAGGAAATTATCGATTACGCAATTGAAAAGGAGATGGACGAAATTGAGTTTTACTCTGAAATTGCTGAGCGAATGGACAGGGAAAATGTGAAAGGGCTTTTTAGGAATATCGCTTTAGAAAAAACGGCTAGAATGCTTCGCTTGGAGAAGATGAAGGATGTAAAACCTGTATTGAATTTAGATGAAATTCAGGATCTGAAAATGGCTGGTATTCTTCAGGATATTGATAACACTAAGAATGATTTGTCTTATCAGGATGTTTTAATTATAGCGATGAAAAAAGAAAAGGCAAAATTTAAATTCTATTTGAATATGGCAGAAAGTGCTGTAAACAAGGAATGTAAAGATACATTTATGGCATTAGCCAATGAAGAGGCAAGACAAAAGTTGAGATTTGAAATAGAATATGATGAACATATTCTAATGGAAAATTGATTCTTGAATTGTAACAAAAATTGATTGTTGTGAAGTAAATTAAAATCGAAGTTCTGATAAAGAATTTCGATTTTGTTTTTTTACGGTTCAATTATTGTAGATATTTTGTTTTCCAAGCGGACTTTAGTATTTTTGTTATCTATTAAGAGTGAACTATAAATATTTGAAATACAGATAATTAATGAATTATTTTTTTCGAAGTATTCTTCTGATAAGTCTCTTTATTGGGGCGATGAATTTTACGAAAGCTCAAACTGTAGCTGTTGAAGTGTCTAATAATAAGGTTATTGTAGGTGGTCAAACCTGCTTTTTGCATCTTGTTAAAGAGAAACAAACCTTGTTTTCCATTAGTCGAGCCTATGGTGTTGATCTTGCTATTATCCTGCAAGTGAACCGGAAAACTGAAGCAACGGTTAATGTTGGTGAGGTTTTGAGAATTCCTGTTGTCAACACTGAAACTATTCTTGCTCCGGATTTAGTGAAAAAGGAAGATGAAAAATTCTTTTATCATATTGTTAGAAAGGGAGATACGTTGTTTTCTCTGTCTCAGAAATATGGTGCCGATATTGCCTCGATTAAGTCGGCAAATCCTAATATGGGGCCAAATTTAAGTTTGGGTTCCATTGTGAAAGTGCCTAAAATTGAAAAGAAAGTACAGGTTAACAATACTCCAAAACACGATAAAAATTATTACTATTACGTTATCGAAAAGGGTGATACTGAATCTGCTATTTCTCGAAAGTTTTTTATGAATCTTCGAAAATTCAAAAAGTTAAATCCAAAACTGAAAAACAATCCTTTGAAAATTGGAGATTGGGTTCGAATACCCAGATATTTGGTTCCTCCGGAATATTTTATTGAAAAAGAGGTGGTGACGGGTGCTATTTCAGAAGTTCAAAAGCTTGAAGATGCTCCTGTTAATCAAGTTGTTTTTAAACCTATAACTCAAAATAAAATAAGAATTGCATTATTTCTTCCTTTGTATTTAAATGCAAATGATTCTATAAATAGAAATATTTCGTATAAGGATACCATTGAAATTATTGCTGAGCGAGAATCAAGGATTTTATACAGTAAATCACACGATTTCATTCGTTTCTACCAAGGTGTTCTTTTGGCTGTTAATTCTCTTCAAAAGGAAGGATTATCGGTGGATTTACATGTTTTTGATACAGAGAAAAATCCCGAAAAGGTTCAAAGAATTATTTCTGGCTTACAGTTTACCGATCTTGATTTTATAATTGGGCCAGTGTATCAAAATACATTTTCGGTTGTTGCAGAATTTGCACAGAGAAGAAGAATTCCAATTATTTCACCGCTTTCACCAAAGAATTTGGAGTTGCAAACAAATCCATTTGTAATACAATTAAATACTTCGGTCAATTCAATTTGCGAGAAAATATCAGAGATTGTTTGTTTCGATTTGGATACGAAGAATTTACTAGTTGTACATCCTGATCTTTATGAACATTTGAATGAATTTCAATTGGTGAAAGATATTGAACGAAATATGTTTGAAAAGGGAAAATATTGGAAAGATAATCAAATGACTTATAAGAAGATCTCATTTGATGAATATGGTCTTTCGGGTATTGAGCAGATGTTATGTGATACCGTTGAAAATGTAATTCTGATTCCTTCTACGAAGCAGCCTTATGTTGAAAATATCATTTCGAATTTAAATGTTTTAAGTCAACGATTCGATATTCGATTAATTGGTTTTCCTGTTTGGCAACGATATAATAGTTTAGATGCTGAGATTCTTTATAATTTGAATTTAAGTGTAGTTACTCCTTATGATATTGATTATAAGGAAGCAAAAGTTGATTCTTTTGTTTCTGAATTCAGGGAGAAATTCAAATGTGAGCCAAATGATTTTAGCTTTAGAGCATTTGATCTTTGTCGATATTTTTCAAAGGCAGTAGGTCGTTATGGTCGTGCTTTTCCAGATCATTTAAATGAAATGAAATTGGAATTGTTACAATCGAATTACTATTTTAAAAGAGTAAATGCATTTGGAGGATTGGAAAATCAAGGCATTCAAGTTGTAAATTATTCCAGAGATTTTAGAATAAGACATTTCATTCCAAAATCCCAAAAATATTTGGGAATTACAAAATAAAGAATTTTTAAATTTTAAAGAGTAGCCGAATCTTATCGATTCGGCTTTTTTTATCCGAATACGGAGAAAACATCCAAAATAGGATGTCATTTTTTGATAGGGATGGAACTCACATTTTTGCTGGTTTTTTTTTTAATTCTTTGATGTTTTGTCCGTTATCGTAGAATTTAGGAAATGTGATGATGTATTGTAATGTCCATGTAGTTAGAATGTTATTCTTTGTGGTATAGGCTTTGGTTATAACTATGTGTTAGTTATCTAAAGTCCTGTAATTATGAAAAAACATCTACTCTTGGGATTCCTCTGGGTTA
>JAQBBZ010000106.1:0-3620 GCA_032125735.1 Labilibaculum sp. | reverse complement strand
AAACCTTAGGGCCTAAGTATGGTAAGATTATGAAACAAATTGCTGCTGAAATCGGTAAGATGAATCAGGAAAATATTGTTGCTTTCGAGAAGGATGGTAGCTATACAATTGTTGTGAATGATGAAAATATTGTATTGGCTCCAGAAGATGTAGAAATCATTTCTGAGGATATTCCTGGATGGTTAGTTGCTAATGAAGTGAAACTTACTGTTGCAATGGACGTAAACATAACCGATGAATTACGTAAAGAAGGAATTGCGCGTGAGTTTATCAATAGAATTCAAAATTTAAGAAAAGAAAGTGATTTTGAAGTAACTGATAAAATCAAACTTGAAATTATGATGCATGATTCTATTAATGATGCAGTACTTGCTCATAAAGAATACATTGGAAGCCAAACCCTTGCAGTCAGTGTCGAGTTAGTTGAAAAATTAGATGAGAATGAAGCTAAAGCAGTAGAGATTGAGGCGGGTGTAGAGAGCTTTATTAAGATAGAAAAAGTTAGTGTATAATAGATTTTTTGTTATCTTTAAAAAAAATAGAAACAATGACTGAAAAGAAGCGATATACAGACGAGGAGTTGCAGGAATTCAAAGATTTGATCAATGCTAAACTTGAGAAAGCCAAAAAAGATTATGTGACTTTAAAAGCAGTAATCTCGAATAGTTCTGGAAATGATACTGAAGATACTTCACCTACTTTTAAAGTATTGGAGGAAGGCGCGTCTGTATTGTCGAAGGAAGAAGCCGGACGTTTAGCTGAACGTCAATCTAAGTTTATTTCTCATTTGGAAATAGCTTTAATTCGTATCGAAAATAAAACTTATGGCATTTGCCGCGAAACAGGCAATTTAATTGCTAAAGAAAGACTTCGTGCTGTACCTCACGCTACTTTAAGTATCGAGGCTAAAAATAAACAGTAAGATCTCTTATCGAATATATTTAATGATTGGAAGGTTATTCTTCCAATCATTTTTGTTTACTATCATCGGATTTTATTTATTGAAGTCTGAATATAGATTAACAGTTAACGTTTAAACAAACATTATGTCATTATTTAAAAAATCGGTAGCACTTATTGTGGTACTTCTGATTTTGGATCAGATAATAAAAATTTGGATTAAAACCCATTTGATGCTTGGGGAAGAGTTTTCGGTTTGCGGAGATTGGTTCATGATCCATTTTATTGAGAACAATGGAATGGCGTTTGGCATGGAATTGGAAGGCGAATGGGGGAAAATTATTTTGAGTCTTTTTAGAATTTTTGCTGTTTGCGGAATTGGTTGGTATCTATATGATATTTCGACCAAGAAGGCGCCTTTAGGATTAGTGATTTCAATTGCACTTATATTTTCGGGAGCAATGGGAAACATTATCGATAGTGCATTTTATGGATTAGTTTTTAATGATAGCTACTATCAGGTTTCAACTTTTATGCCAGAAACAGGGGGCTATGCATCCTTTTTACATGGAAAAGTAGTTGATATGCTTTACTTCCCTCTGCTGGAAGGTAGATTTCCTGATTGGTTGCCTATGTGGGGCGGGGAACACTATATTTTCTTTCGTCCGGTTTTTAATATTGCCGATTCATACATAACAATGGGTGTTACTTTTATCCTTTTGTTTCAGCGAAAATATTTCATGAAAGATCATAAATAAAAAAAGCCCGTTAGGGCTTTTTTTATGACTTAGCCTGAGAGGCTTTTCTTTTTCGTTGTGCTTTAAAATACAATATCTGACTACGCAAACTCCATATTCCACCAGCAATAATGATTAGGAATATCCATTGCTTTCGTCCCCATCCGGCATCTCCAAAAATGCCTTTTGTTAGCATCACAACCGACATAACAATTAATAAGCTTGTGACAAGGGCAGCAACATGTCCTATTGCGGCATTTTCTTTCTGAATACCTGCAGTGCAAAAGTAGAGTATCAGGCTAAAAAAAGCAGGAATTAAGGCTGTAAATTGCCAATCTCCTACTTCAAAATATCTTGCTGTAAATCCAATTACTCCAGCTAGTAAAAGGATTATTGAATAAATTTTATTGATTTGATATGCTTCTTTCATGAGTCTTATTTTTATTTAAATTAAATTTAAATACTAAAATACAAAAACTCGCGAACAATCAAAATAGATTTAACAGATGAATAATGATAAGATTAGATCCACGAAAGTGTTCAGAGAATTCTGATCTGTATAGGATCGATTTATTTTGATATTAAAAAGTGTTGCAAAATCTAAAGCATAAGAAAGGCCGCCACTCCTGACAGCCTTTCTTGGACAACCTTAAAACTCAACCATGTATTGATTATCTTACCGCGATTACCAAGTACTTTGAAGATTTCCAGAATGCAACTGGATCTAGAATTGTAATTCCCTCAACTGTTTCAACTCCCTCAACCTTATAAGAGCTACTTGGATGATTTGTTACAAAACTAATCTTCTTTCCGATGACAGGAATAGTAGTAACTTTGGTGATATCAATTTTTTCAAATTCACTTGCGTCAAAATCTTTGTTAAGAATTGCAGTTTTCCCAATCCCGATAAATCCACCATCTTTCGAAATTATTTTTTTGTCTTGCAATTCTTTGCTGGTTCCAAATACATAGTAAGCAGTATTTAGTTCGTTTGTTGTGTTTTGAATAACTTTTGCTTTGTTCTCGTTTTCACTATTCAAAGCCAGCACAGTTCCACTTAACTCACCTACTTGTCCACTCAAGTTATCTACCTCAATGTTCAATTTTGCTACTTTGTCGTTCAACACAATAACTTCACCTTCTTTAGTGCTTAATTCTGTTTTTAAACGATCAGTTAATTTGCGTAGCTTAGAGTTCTGGTACCAGCTATTATTTAGTTTTTTATCTAAATCTTCAAGTTTTAATTTATTCTGTTCTAATAAATTATTGATAGAAGTTAAATTACTTGCAATTTTTTGTTTTTGAGATTGGTTAGGATTCTCAGAGTTTACTGCAATGATATTTTCTTTTTGCTTTATTAATTCAAGATTTTCTTCAATTTCATTTAAAGATCCTACGAATTGGTTAATAGAAGAATCTTTTTCTTGAGCCATTACTGTTAATTGCTGATTTTGCTCTCTTAATTGTTTCAACTCTTTTTGGTTACATGAGATAAAAAGAGGAACAAACAGCATTGCTATAATAATACGTTTCATAAATTGTTTTTTAGAGATTAAGTTTCATTTCTTATTACTAATGATTAAGTGAATATCATGCCAAAATGAATTTACCAATAATATTATTTTAATTACAGATATAACTATCACGTTATCAGTTGTAAATAGAGGTTTATTTGTTTAGTGATAATAGAGGCTAATGGAAATCTGTATTTTTGGCTTGGGGAATAATTCCCCAACTTCTGGGGATATAATCCCCAGAAACACTTGATTTCGGTATCAGTATTGAAGTGGAGACTATATAAAATTGACTAAAGAAATTCTTATTAACTTTACGGTAATGGAGTAAGACTCTCCTATTGAATTAAAAAATAAGTATTCGTATGGTATCAGAGAATAAAAGCAATATTAAGGTTAAGGTAGTTTTAGGGTACATTTTTGTGTTCGTTGCTATTATTGCTTCTGTGCTAATTGCTTATCAATCCTA
>JAQBBZ010000105.1:0-11269 GCA_032125735.1 Labilibaculum sp. | reverse complement strand
GATGATATCATTGAAACGGGAATAAATCTATTCTATACCATTTACAAAAGTACTTTACAGTCATGATTGACAATACAATAATATCACTAAGTGAAAAATCAATCCAAAATAACATTTCTTTTCTACGATCGAAACTTGGTGATAAAGTGAAAATATCAGCTGTAGTGAAAGCCAATGCTTATGGACATGGGATCGAACAAATTGTTCCCGTATTCAATAAATATGGCATCGATCATTTTTCGGTGTTCTATTACAGCGAAGCTATTCGTGTTTACAATTGCATTTCCAACCCAGTGGCTATAATGGTTATGGGCTGGTTGAGCGAAAAGGATCTTAGAGATGCAATCGAAAAAAATATTGAATTCTTTGTATTTAATATTGAGCGTCTGGAATCAGCTGTGAAATTTGCCAAAGAATTGGGTTTAAAAGCCAAAATTCATCTCGAAACTGAAACAGGAATGAATCGGTCAGGATTAAATGGGGCTGAATTGAATGCCGCCATTGCTATTATCAAAGAGAACATTGACCATATCGAGCTAACAGGCTTCTGTACGCATCTGGCCGGAGCCGAAAGCGTTTCCAATCATTTCAGAATACAGAATCAGTTGCAAAAGTATCAGGAAATGGCCACTGAATTGGAAGCTAATAATTTGAAACCAAAGTACAAACATGTTGCTAATTCGGCCGCAAGTTTTGTTTATCCTGATACAAGAATGGATTTGGTAAGAGTAGGAATCATGATTTATGGTTTTTGGTCGAGTACCGAAGTATTTGTTCAATATATAAATAGTCAGGATGATATGGCCGACCCATTAAAAAGAATACTTGGATGGCAAAGTCAGATAATGGCCGTAAAAGAAATTAAACGTGGTGAATTTGTGGGCTATGGAATTTCATATCTCGCTCAATCCAACATTAAAACGGCATTGGTTCCTGTTGGATATTCTTTTGGCTATAGTCGTTCATTGAGTAATAAAGGTCGTGTTATTATTCGTGGTCATCAATGCAGTGTGATTGGTGTTGTAAACATGAATATGATAATAATTGATGTGACTCATCTTAAAACTGTGGAAGTAGGAGATAAAGTCGTTTTGATTGGCAAACAGGGCAAATCAGAAATAAAAGTGAGTGCTTTTAGTGAAATTAGTGATGAGCTTAACTATGAGATCTTAGCACATTTGTCGGAAAGTATAACTCGTAGAGTAATTAAATAAAACTTAGAAATAATGGCTTTCGTAACTTTAGATATCAAGAAATTAAAATCAAACTTTGATTATCTCGATTCTCTTTTTAAAAAAAAGGGAATTGAATGGTCAATTGTGTCGAAAATGTTGTGCGGGAATAAGGAATTTTTAACAGAATTGTTAAAATTTGATTTCAATCAGATCTGTGATTCCCGGGTTTCCAACTTAAAAGTGATCAAATCGATCAATCCTAACATAGAAACCATTTATATCAAGCCTCCGGCGAAACGCTCTATTTCGAGTGTGGTTAAGTATGCTGATATTAGTGTGAATACAGAGTTTGAGACCATTAAGCTTTTATCAGAAGAAGCTAAAAAGCAGAAAAAAACTCACAAAATCATAATCATGATCGAGTTGGGCGAACTTCGCGAAGGAGTTTTGGGCGAAGATTTTATCGCTTTTTATGAAAGTGTTTTTAGATTGGATAATATTCATGTGATTGGAATTGGAGCGAATCTGTCTTGTTTGTACGGGGTTTTGCCAAATCACGATAAATTAATTCAGTTGAGCTTATACGAACAGCTGATTGAAGCAAAATTCAATAAGCAAATTCCTTATGTTTCTGGGGGGTCCTCGGTGACAATACCACTTATTTTTCAAAATTTATTGCCAAAAGGAATCAATCATTTTAGGGTTGGAGAAACCTTATTTTTGGGAACTGATGTTTACAACAATACAAAATTGAAAAAAATGCATTCTGATGTATTTCGCCTGTACTCAGAAATAATAGAATTGATTGAAAAGCGCACTGTACCCATGGGAGAGTTTGGGACAAACCTAGAAGGTGACAGTTATAAAGTTGATGAAACGAATATTGGAGAAACTTCGTACCGGGCAATAGTCGATTTGGGATTGCTTGATGTGGAGGTGAGTCATCTCGAATTGGTTGATACAAGCTTAAAAGTAATAGGAGCAAGTTCCGATATGATTGTAATTGATCTGGACGATAATAAGAATAAATACAAAGTGGGCGATTTGATTGAGTTTGAAATGGATTATATGGGAATACTCAGGATTCTAAACTCTAGATATATTGAAAAAAGGGTGAAGACGACTGACAACAAAAAAATCTGTGTGCTATAAAGGTTTGTAAAGCCTAATCTGTTATTTTTTAAGCTAAAAGTGCTCATGTATTATTTTAGAGATACCGGCTACGATAGGCTTAAATGAAATTCAAATTAGTTATTTTTGTCAAAATAAAAATGAGTTCTGTTGGTTAGATTTACAATGAATGGATTATAAGGATATTATTGTTAAAATTAGGAGGATTGTTCGATCTATTAATTTAGAATCAAAAAAAATCCAAAAGGATCACGGAGTAAGTATACCTCAAATATTATGTTTGGAGTGTCTTAAGAATTCGCCTAACTTTCAGGCTACTCAGAAATCAATTAGAGATCAATTAAATCTTAATTCCAGTACTGTTACAGGTATTATAGGGCGATTGGAAAAGAAAGGAATGCTGGCACGATTGCCTAAAATCGGTGACAAAAGAACTACTTTAATTGCATTGACCTCTGTGGGCGATAATCTTTTAAAGGCAACTCCTGATTTACTGCAGCAAAGGTTAGCTTTAAAACTGAAGAAAGTGTCGGATCAAGAGCTGGAGCTAATAGGTAAGTCCTTAGATATATTGGTTAACATGCTCGAAATTGAAGATTTGGAAGCCTCCCCTATACTTATGGCGGAGGATTTTATTCAGGAAGAAGTTAAACTAGATATTTCATCTCAGCAGAAGTAATATTGGGAATCTACTAATAGACGAAAAGGCTTTCCAAAATGGGAAGTTTTTTATATTTTAGGCTTATTGTGACTGTTCCGTATATTGAATCCTGAATATTAACATTAGATCAATTAACAAAGGAAGGTTTTTTCGTTAGGAGATGAAAGAAAATTAAATGGGTTGGCAGAGGGAGAATTCAAGCAAAGAGAATAGCCGTTTAAGATAAAATTCCTGTTTGTATTTATACTCTGCATTTCATTCTTCTATATTCCTCCATTTTCTGTAACATTAAATTCCGAAATGGCTCCAGTTCTTTTTTTCGTTCCTGCAGGAATGAAAAACGAAAAGGAGCATGCTTCTCCATTTTTTGAATAAAATGGCTGCTGAAATCTTCCTGGTTTTCGAAAATAGAGGCCAAAAACAACAAACCAAAACTTCGTTGAATCAAAGCTTGAAAGGATAGCTCGTTAGGATACAAATCCTTAATACATTGATGAAATGCTTTTCCCAGATAATAAGTTTTACAAAGTAATTTGTCTAGGTTTCCATAGGGAAGCTTTCTCGAAAAGCAGGTCCTGATTCCATCCAGGTAATCTTGTCGGGCATCTTGCAAGTCATCTAAAATTTGAAGATAGGCTCCGTATTCATATAAAAAATGAAATTGCGCTTCGTCTAAATTTCCTAGTACCAAATAGCCATCAGCGATTACAGATGTTGCGCCTTTTTCAATGCAAATTTTGAAGGTTTCTTCTTCTGAAAGTAGAGTTTTGTTACTAACTAAAGCAAGACTTTTTGTTTGGGCATCGTGTATTGCAAGCAGACTATGGTACACTTCCGGGTGATTTTCACGGTCGAACTCCGATTCGATCATTTCTACCAAATCGTAAATTCGTGATTCCGGGATGGATTCCGATTCTACCCGTTCTCCTGCTAACCGCAAAGCAAATCTTCGACAGAAATTAATCTTTTCGTTCTTGTCAATGGATGCATCATCAATTAAATTATCGGTGTAAGGATAAAGAAGACTGTAGGCTAAAAGTGATGGTGTAATTTTGATTTCTTTTCCAAAAAAAGATTGCAAACCAAGCATGATCCATACATTGCGTAGGGCCTGATAAATTTCATCATTACCCAGTTCCGGATCGAACTTCCATGCCTTTTTTATAAAATCTTTGGTGGCAAGAATCATTTCATCAGAAAAAATGAGTTCCAGTTGGTCGGGTGAGTAGGACAAAGCTTCTTTGAAAAACAATTTGGATTTTTGGAGTATTTCCAATTTGTTGGGGTGTTCAAAATTGGCTTCACTTTGCACAAATTTTATAAATCGATCAAATTTCATTTCCCAAATTCGCTTTTCAAAATAAGAAAACTGTTTTTTCGAAACAGGGAAGTGTTCGGGACAATTTTCCCAAGTCGAAATAAATTGATTTTGAATTTTATAATAAAGTGCTGAGTGATTGGTCATGACGAAAGAGAATAATCAGTTGTTATGAATTAACCGTTCGTTAAGGTTTTGTAAATATTTGATTTTAAGAACGATTTGTTTGGTAAATATCTCAACGTAAAGATTAGAAAATAAGCATGTTCTAAATCAATCTAATATCTCACATCTTAAATCTAACAATCTATCGTGAATACAAGTTGAAAAAAATACCTGAGATTGTAAATTAAAATCGTTTAATCGAACTTATTACTTGTTGTAAGAGACTTTTGTATTGATGTTGTAGAATACTCGCTAATGCGTTGATAGTGATGTTTGATTTTTATACTTTGCTTGTTTGAAACGAATCAGCTTTTAAAAAACTCTTTTTAGCTGAAACTAATTTAATTACGAAGAAAACTAATTGACACTAAAAATAAGAACATGAAATTTTCTATACTGGAACCAATAGGGATAACAGCTTGTAAATACGGACAGTTAAAGCAGGAATTTGAAGCATTGGGGCATGAGTTGATCTTTTTTACCGATCGAAATGAAAATGAACAAGAATTAATAAAGCGTGCCGAAGGAGCTGATGCAATTATTGTTAGCAACATTCCGATTAAGAAAAGCTTTTTGGATGCCTGTCCTCAACTTTCAATGATTTCGGTTGCATTTACAGGTGTAGATCATATCGATATGGAAACCTGTCGCGAGAGAAATATTCTGGTGAGCAATGCAGCAGGCTTTTCAACCGAATCGGTAGCTGAATTGACTATTGGAATGATTTTATCGGTTTACAGAAAGATTGTTTCCGGCGATTCAATTACTCGTTTTGGCGGCGATAGAGCTGGTTTTTTAGGATCGGAACTAAATGGCAAGACAATCGGGATTGTTGGAGCTGGTGCAATTGGTCTTAGGGTGGCCGAGATAGCAAAAGTTTTTAATTGCAGGGTAATTGCCTATAATCGAAGCAAGAAGGCTGTAGAGGGCATAGAATTCGTTTCTATGGACACTTTATTGAAGGAAGCTGACGTGGTTTCGCTTCATGTCCCTTTAACAGCAGATACCAAAGGAGTAATTGGTAAAGAAGAATTCAAAAAAATGAAGCCTTCGGCTATATTAATAAATACAGCACGCGGGCCGGTTGTGGACAGTGCTGCTCTTTGTGAAGCACTAGAGAAGGGTGAAATTGCAGGTGCTGCAGTGGATGTTTACGAAAAGGAGCCTCCATTGGAGAAGGAACACATCTTGTTTACTGCACCAAATCTAATCATGTTACCGCATTTGGCATTCGCAACCAACGAATCATTCAACAATCGCGTTGATATTGTGATGGAAAACATCCGTTTGTGGTTATCAGGAAAGCCCAGAAATATAATGAACTAGATAAGTTAAAAGCATAAAGGTGAAAGGAGAAGGTGCCAAGCTGTTTGGACACTTTCTCCTTTTAGATATTTTTTTAATTTAGAATTATAGCGAAGTAAAATTTAAAGAATAGAAATGCTAGGCGATGTCTTTTGACTTTCTCCTTTCGCCAAATCTACCTTACGATCTTTATCAATTCGGTTGTGCTTTCCAGTTTTCCTTTTTTGTCGTACGATTCACTGCGAATGGTTCCAATGTCTTTTACGATCCAGGCAACATTGTGCAGTTGTACGTTTACAAAACTAATCTTGCTTTTCACATCTTCTGATATTTTGTAGCATTTAAATGTACCAGCAGTAGTTGTTACGTCTTCAAGAGCTTCCACTTTTCGATTTACAATATGGGTGGTCATGTTCATATTCATCATTCCTGCGGCAACTTCCAGCGATATCGAACCATCGTTTAGTTCCAAACCAGGATATAGTTTTGGAGGGTAAATCAGGTCATCTGTAGTAATTTTAACCTCCATATCTTTAAACCCTTCCATCTGCTTCTGGTTCAGGTATTTTTCCATATCGATATAAAAAACATTGTCTTTACATCGGAAACTAATTGTGTCTTGAGTAATAATTTTGTTTGAATCCTTAGGATCCATATAGGTTTGTAATAATTCAAATGTTGTTCCTCCTCCAGTTTCCTTTACGGATATCATTTTTTGAGTATACACACCTTCAATTTTTCCTTTGGCGTTTTTCATTTCGTAATGGAGTTCGGTACCTATATTACTTGGAATATAAACCGTACAATCCTGCGAAAAGGCTGCTGTGCTAACAAGAAGCAAGGCAATCAATAAGTTAATCGTTTTTTTCATGAGAAATGAATTGTATTTGCAAATAGTTGTTTAAAGTGATTTTCTATTTTCACATTATAGAAGGTGAAAGGTGAGAGGCAAGGGGTTCTTTTTTATTGATAATTAAAATTACGGAATTGTGTGCGAATGAAAAAATAAATCAGAGACTTGGGTCTTTTTTTATCCGATAAGGCAATAAAACAATTGGAAATTGATAATTTTAGCTAGTAAATGCTTAAAGATTAAATGGCAATGGAATTGAATATTAAAGAATATCCCTTTGGAGAAAGACCGGAGGTGACAAAACCAAATCGTGATGTATTAAAGCATTTGGGGGAGAGTGGAATTCGAAAATTGGTTGATGATCATTATGAATTGTTGAGAGAAAGTAAGTTTAGTCCTTTATTTCCTCAGGACAAGGCTGATTTCGAGGCAGCCAAACTTCGTTCATCTGATTTTTTTATTCAAGCTTTAGGCGGGCCTGAGTATTTTAATGAGAATAGGGGAGCACCAATGTTAGTGCGAAGGCATGCAAATTTTAAAATAACAAGAGAAGCACGTCAGGTGTGGTTGCAATGTTACCAAAACCTCTTACCTGAATTAGAAATGCCGGAAGAGTTGATTGTTTCTTATTGGAATTATCTGGATGTTTTTTCAAGTTGGATGGTGAATTCGGAGGAGTAAGAATAAATAACCGAAGGAAAAGTAGTTAGGGATCAGTCACAAAAATTGGGTCTGAGATTTGAATTAGCAAAATCACAATCACAATCTTTCGAGGATGCAGATTTGACATTGAGTCCGGAGATCGGGACCCGTTTAGTGAAGAGAGCGTTAAGAACAAAAAGCTGTTTAAGCGCAGCCGGTTCTTTTTATTCATATATAAATTTCATAAATAGGAGTTCATGATCTCACAAGTTCGGTAGTTTAGCAATCGAACTAGTAATGGGTGATTGAGGACGTTGTCAATGATTTTTTGTCTACTTTTTCATCCTAGGAAAAAGTAGAAGCCTGTCCGGCTAAAGGACAAGCAAAAAATTATGAGGTTCACTCCTTTTATTGAAAATACGTAACCATTCTAAAATCAAGCTTTAACTCAGTGTTTATCTCCATCAGAATAATCAGTTACGGAGACAAAAAAAGCTGTTGAAATTGAATTCAACAGCTTTTTTTATATTATATATTTTGATCTTAGATAATTAACATCGCATCACCATAAGTTCCAAAACGATACTTTTCTTTGATTGCTTCCTGATAAGCCGCCATAACTCTATCGTATCCTCCAAATGCACAAACCATCATCAGTAAAGTAGAAAGTGGTAAATGGAAATTGGTTACCATACTAGTAGGAACACTGAATTCGTAAGGAGGGAAAATAAATTTATTAGTCCATCCATCGTATGGTTTTAATGTTCCCAAGGTAGAAACAGAGGTTTCTAAAGTACGAACAACAGTTGTACCAACAGCACAAATATTTTTCTTCTTTTTCTTGCCACTGTTTACTTGCTCTACAGCCAAATCGTTAATTTCGATTTGTTCAGAATCCATTTTATGTTTGGTCAAATCTTCAACATCCACAGTTCTGAAATTACCCAAACCAACATGCAAAGTAACCTCAGCAAAATCGATCCCTTTAATTTCCAAACGCTTCATTAGCTCACGGCTAAAGTGCATACCTGCAGTAGGTGCTGCAACTGCTCCTTCATGTTTTGCAAAAATCGTTTGGTAACGCTCAGCATCTTCTGGCTCTACCGGACGATCTATAAATTTAGGAAGAGGAGTTTCACCTAATCCGTAAAGTGTCTTTTTAAAATCTTCGTAAGAACCATCGAATAAGAAACGAAGAGTTCTTCCTCTTGAAGTCGTATTGTCAATTACTTCAGCAACCAATAAATCATCATCGCCAAAATACAATTTGTTACCGATTCTGATTTTACGGGCAGGATCAACTAATACATCCCATAGTCTTTGCTCGCGATTTAATTCTCTAAGCAAAAACACTTCGATTTCAGCACCTGTTTTTTCCTTGTTGCCATACAAACGGGCAGGGAAAACTTTGGTGTTGTTGAAAACCATAACATCTTCATTATCAAAATAATCAATTAAGTCTTTGAAGATTTTGTGTTCGATTTTCCCCGTATCTTTGTGAAGCACCAATAAGCGAGATTCATCTCTATTGTAGGCTGGATGTAAAGCAATAAGTTCGCTTGGTAATTTGTACTTAAACTTTGATAACTTCATAATGCTGAATGACTTTTATATTGGATTTTTGTTGATAGGCGATAGTAAAACTCTCCTTTTTACGAAAAGCCCGCAAGATAGTTATAAATTTTCTAAGAATTTCATAAAATCTTCAATTTCAAGGGCATCATCGATATGAAAATCTCCGATTTTAGTTCTTTGCAGAGCCGTTAAGTGAGCACCGCTATTGAGTTTTTTACCAATATCGCGGGCAAGCGCTCTTATGTAGGTTCCTTTGCTGCAAACTACTTTTATTTTTAAGATGTTCTTTTCAAATTCAAGAACTTCTATTTCGTCTATAGCAAGAGTTTTCATTTTAATCTCAACTTCCTGACCTTTTCGAGCATATTCGTAAGCTCTTTTGCCGTCTACCTTTACTGCAGAATAGTCAGGTGGTCGTTGTTGTATTTCACCGATAAAACTTTTTAAAGTTTCATCAATCAATTCTTTGGTTATGTGTTCTGTAGGATAAGTCTGATCAATTTCAGTCTCTAAATCGAAAGAAGGAGTGGTTGCTCCCAATTCCATAGTGGCAATGTATTCTTTAACCTGCGATTGGTAGCTGTCTATATTTTTTGTGTATTTCCCCACACAAACAATTAACAAACCCGTAGCTAAAGGATCAAGTGTTCCAGCATGTCCTACTTTTACTTTCTTGTAATGAAATTGATGCTTGATTTTATGCTTTATCTTGTTCACTAAATCAAACGAAGTCCATTCGTAAGGTTTATTAAACAGAAGCAAAGCTCCTTCTTGAAAATCATTATCAGTTTCGAATTGAATCATTTAGAAGAGATTAAACGGGAAAAACCCTTTTTAGAATTAGGCTGCAAAAATAGCAATAAGTCCGATAATCAGGCAATAAATTGCAAAATAGATCAGTTTTCCTTTCTTCACCAACTTAATCATCCAGCTGCAAGCCAGTAATCCAGCTAAGAAGGCGCCCATAAAACCAACGATCAATGGCATTAACTCAACGGATCCTTGTGAGGTGTATGTTCCTTTTAAAACGCTTAATACATTTTCACCTATTATAGGAACCAAAACCATCAGAAACGAGAATTTCGCAACTTCAGATTTTTTATTTTTTAATAATAGTCCCGTTGCAATGGTTGCTCCAGATCTTGAAATTCCAGGAAGAACAGCAACTGTTTGAGCTATTCCTATGATAAAGGCATCTTTAAATGAGATTTCTTTCTCTTTTTGTTTTGCGTAAAAGGTAAAGGCCAGAAAAGATGCTGTTATTAAGAGCATGAAACCTACCAAAAGCAATATTTTATCGGTATTGAAAACTTCTTCTACCTGATCTTTAAAAAACACACCAACAATTCCGATTGGAATCATCGAAAGAGCAATTTTAGCGATGTATTGGGTCGATTCGTTCCATTGAAAGCTGAAAAGACCTTTTAAAAGTTCGAAAATATCTTTTCGAAATACAATAATGGTACTCAAAACTGTAGCACCATGCACCACAACCGTAAATGTTAAATTGTTTTCGGCATTAATCCCTAATAAGGCTTTACCAATTTCTAAATGACCACTGCTGCTTACTGGCAAAAATTCGGTTAATCCTTGCAGTAAGCCTAAAAGTAAGGCTTCAATCCAGTTCATATTATAAATAGAAAATTATCCGGTTGGTTAACAGGAGAAATAAATCAAAAGGAGATATTTATTGTTCTTTCGGTTTCTTCATAATGGCGTAGATTTCAAAAGCGAAACCAAACAAGACCACCATTGGAGCCAAAGTTATTCTTCGAAAACTAAAAATACTTTCGTCAAACACATTTGGATCATCCGATCCGCCTCCCATCATCAGTAGGAATCCTACTATAATAATAACAAAACCAATAACGATGAGTTGGTAGTTTTCTTTTGAAAGAGCAAAATCTAATTTTTTATCTTCGTTGTTCATGTTCTCAAATTTTGTCTGTTTTGACAATTAAGTGTCAAATTTACAATAAAAAAGTATTTATGAGTGTCTTGAGTTGTTAAAAGAGCCTAAAGTACAATAAGTTTATTGTTCGTTTATGCTCAAACATAAAAGTTTACAACTTAAGTACTTATTAATCGAATCTATTTTAATTGCATTTTCTAATACAAAGAACGAGATTCAAGTCGTAAGTATTTGTTTACTGCAAATAAAGTAGATATCCAGGTAATGAAAAGACCAATTAATAGGATTAGCAAAAACAAGCCTCCTATCATTTCAACATTACTAAAATTAATTACCTGACTCAATTCTTTCTGCGATAGGTAAATAACACCTGAGAGCATCACGTTTGCAATTAGCGCACCTATAATGCCATGCACTAATGTTTTAGCCATAAACGGTCGTCGAATAAATCCTCTGGTAGCACCAACCAATTGCATGGTATTAATGATAAATCGCTGAGAATAAATGGACAATCGAATGGTGTTATTTATTA
>JAQBBZ010000104.1:0-8865 GCA_032125735.1 Labilibaculum sp. | reverse complement strand
GAAGGCGAAAACTTTAAGTGGCCCAATGAGGAAACGATCCATGTTGTATTCATTCGCATTGGCTGTTTCCGAAGAAAATTCCAGCGGAGGTGTAATTGTTACTGCTCCAACCTGTGGTGCATGTGGCGTTTTACCTGCTGTCCTTTTATATCATAAAAAATTCTACAAATTTGGGAAAAAGGATGTGTTGAAAGCTTTGGCAACAGCAGGTTTAATCGGGAATTTGGTTAAAACTAATGCTTCAATTTCCGGCGCCGAAGTTGGATGTCAGGGAGAGATCGGTACAGCTTGCGCAATGGCATCTGGCGCTGCTACTCAGTTGCATGGAGGTACTGTATATCAGGTGGAATATTCTGCTGAAATGGGCTTGGAGCATCACCTTGGACTGACGTGTGATCCGGTACTGGGTTTGGTGCAAATACCATGTATTGAACGCAATGTTTTTGCGGCTGCTCGAGCTTTAAATCACAATACTTATGCTCTGCTTTCAGATGGTCGTCACAGAATTAGTTTTGATGAGGTTACTGAAACGATGATGAAAACGGGTCTTGATTTATCTTATTCATACAAAGAAACATCATTGGGAGGATTAGCTTCATTAAAGGGCTTTACATATCGATAAAATAAGCAAAACAATTTGGTTTAGATTCGAGAAAAAAATAAGAGGTTGATTCTGGTGTGAATCAACCTCATTTTATTTTTTAGTAGTGTACTAATCTATTTTAGGTCACTTTCTCTTCTTGCTTTAAATTCTGATCCGTCTTTCCATTTTGGAAATGCATCTTGATTGGCAATTTTCCAACCCACTCGAAAAAGCAAACGTGCATCTTCCGCAACTCCATCTAAATTCCACCATTCTTCATATTCATCAAAAGGTTTGTGGTAATAGTTAGCTAACCAGTCTTTTTCTTTTGTAGACATATAGTCGATGCCTTTTTCTCTATGATCGTTATTTCCCCGGGCAAATAAAGCGGGTATACCAACACGAGCAAAACTGAAATGATCCGAACGGTAGTACATTCCTGATTGAGGATTAGGATCAGGCAGGATGTATCGATCTTGTTTTTCGGCAGCAATTCTTACAAGATCTTCTAGGTCTGATTGGCCATATCCGGTAATCATTACATCCTTCATTCGGCCGTATGGCAACATCAGATCATTATTAATATTTGCAACGGTTTTGTTTAGCGGAAAAATAGGATTATCAACATAAAATCCAGAGCCATTCAGTCCCGACTCTTCTGCTGAAGGAGCTAAAAAAACAATTGATCTTCGAGGCTTATGAGGCATAGCTTTAAAGGCTCTGGCAATTTCAAACATCCAAGCAAGGGATGTTCCGTTATCTACAGCACCGTTGTATATTGAGTCTCCATTCATTTTTGGCCCGATTCCTAGATGGTCCCAATGTGCGGAATAAAAAACATACTCATCAGCCAGGTCTGAACCTGGTAATATGCCTAGAACGTTGTGAGTATTATCAAAATGAGCCGAATTTTTAAAGGTGAGGCTTAATTTAGTTTTTAAATCAAAACCAGTAAATCCTTTTTGCTTGGCTAATTGTATTTCATTATCCAAATTTTTATCTGCATCAGTAAATAATTGTTTAGCGGCATCTAGGGTTAACCAGCCTTCTACCAAACATCTAGACAGATAATTATCCTTATCTCTCTGATATAATTTAGGTACCGATGCCGAATTCAATACAACAGACCAAGGATATCCTGCCGGTTTGTCTTGGTGAATAATCATTATTCCTTCAGCTCCTTGGCGTGCAGCTTCTTCGTATTTATAGGTCCAGCGACCATAATAAGTCATTTCGTTGCCTTTAAAGAAACTATTATCGGTAGAGCCAAAACCAGGATCATTCACCAAAACAATTACTGTTTTTCCCTTAACATCCAAATCCTTATAGTCGTTCCAGTTATACTCGGGAGCAACAATTCCATAGCCTGCAAATACTAAGTCCGATTCCGTTAAAACAATTTCATCTTGAATACGTCTTGAAAAACTAACAAAATCGTCTCCGTATTTTAGTTTTTTAAACTTTTTTGGTGTTGTTAGATTAAGAAATTCAGGAGCTGTGAGTGAGATTTCTACTAAAGGGACTTCCTGGAAATAGGAGTCCTGATTAATCGGATCAAGTCCTATCTCCTTATATTGTTTGGCGATGTAGTTAATTGTTTTTATTTCTCCTTCAGAGAATGGTTTTCTTCCTTGGTATTCATCCGAACCCAATTCTTTGATGTTATTTATCATTCTCTCTGTAGAGATGACAGATTCTGCTTTTTTTAGGCTTTCTTCGGCAGAGGTACAGGCTGTTAATGTAGCGATAGCCAGCGTTAGGAATGTTTTTATTTTCATCATGTTTGTTTTGCTTAAAGGTAGAAAACAAAAATTAAATGAATAGGCTTTGTGTTCTCTTTAAATTTGATTTTACAGGAATGACCTTATTTAAGTGTTCCTAATGTAATTCAGCTCACAATTTTTAATAGGTAATCATCGTATCTTTCATTAAAAAAAGAAACTTAGAATACTTCTTACAATTTTTGTAGTTTTAAAAAAAAAATGAGGAATAATTATGCAACCAAAACGAAAATATAGAACTGTTGAGATGTTACTTAGAATAGTAACTGCGATTATATTGATTCAAACTTTGCATTTTAAATTTTCAGGACATCCTGAGGCTGTTCATATCTTTACTGTAATTGGTCTGGAGCCATGGGGGCGATATGGAATTGGAGCAGTTGAGCTGATAGCTGGCGTTTTATTTTTTCTGCCTAATTTATGGAAAATAGCTGCTGTGATTACTTCAGGATTAATGATTGGAGCAATTGGGTTGCATTTAGTTACTTCCTTAGGTGTGGTTGTTGAATATAATGGAAAATCTGACGGAGGTCAGTTGTTTGCAATGGCGGTAACTGCGTTATTCTTTAGTTGTATATTAATGTATAGAGCCGACTTTCCTGAAATGTATAAGAGATATTTCCAAAAAATGAATTAATGAGTGGGCTTTTGTATCAGGAAAAATGTGCTTGTGCGCGGAGTAGTTTTTGTACTTACATAGATGACCATGATGTTTTTACCAGTAAGGGAAACGAATATCTGGTAATAAAATTATTGTGAATAATAATTTGTCAGGAGTGCTGTATGTTAGCTCTGTTTTGGCAGCTTGGAGTTTTCTTGCAGGTGTAATTGATGCTGTACTTTTTCCAGGGGTGTTGTTATGTGATTTTTCATGGGATTGTCGGCTATAAAGTACTAATACCTCCAATTGTATTTTTAATTGCAAACGTCTCAGCTGAATTGATTTTATTTGCAATAAATTTAAGAGGCCGGGTAAAGTTTAAGGATATTTTTATTTCGGCTCTAGCATATGCTGGATCATCTTATCTTCTTAAAAAATTCCTTATTCCTGATCAGTTACTTTCAAAAGCTGTAGTTCTGTATTTGAAATTAAAAAAAAAACAGCAGGCAAAAGATTATTTTCTAAATATGATAATTAAAAGAAATAATTAATCGATTAAGTAGTTTTCTTTTGTTTTTTTACGAGCATTATCGTAATATTCTTTCGTCCCAATTCTATTTTTCCACTCCCTTATATCCAATTAAATATATGTTTACTTGCTATGAATTTATTTTATAGTAAATGAAAAGTGGAATTTATCCCCACATAATTGTGTAGTCCACAATTTGATGCTAGGATGATTAATAGCTGTTATTTTTATTTGAGGATATTAATCATCATATATAGAGTGTTTTGTGGAGTTTTGTTTTGTGGTGTATTATTTTTGGCATAGAAATTTCATAAGAGATCATGTTATTATTTAATAAATGTTTTAAATTAAAATAGATTTGTTATGAAAAGAGTTTTGATTGTGTCAGCAGTAGCATTAATGTGTAGTATGAGTATTCCAACTTCAGTTTCGGCTGTAAATTTAGTTTCAGAGACAAGCCTTGTACAGGAAGAAGTGAAATATGAAGAATTAAAAGTCGAAGATCTTCCAGAAACAGTTCAGAATGAGCTTGCTAAATCATTTTCTGATTATGCATTGCTTAAGTCATTTATTGGAAATGATGGATCGTATAAGATTACCTTGACAAGTCCTGAGGGGAATATTGCTGTTTATTATACTGCAAAAGGGGAATTTGTAAAGCAAGAAGATTTGGCGGTTTAAACAATAAATCAATTTACCCGAACTTATAATGCTTAATCCTCTATCGATATTGAAATGCAATATCGATAGAGGTTATTCTGTTGGATATTAAATTTCACACTACAAAATAAATCAGTAATATGAATAGTATTCTTATTGTAGATGATGATGCAACATTTTGTTTGATGTTGAAAAATTTTTTTGAAAGAAAGGATTTTATCGTCACTACGAGTTTTTCATCGGTCGAAGCAAAAAAAATGATTCAGTTGAAATCTTATGATATTGTACTTACTGATTTGAGAATGCCTGAAGTATGCGGTATGGAAATCATTAGCCATGTGAAGCTAATTACTCCAAATACTGAGGTGGTGATGATGACTAGCTATGCAGATATTTCATTGGCAATACAATCGATTAAATTAGGAGCTCATGATTTTATTTCAAAGCCATTTGGGCCTGATAAGGTTTTAGATATTGTCAATAAGGCTCTTTCTCATAAAAAGCCTGTTGCGAACATAAAGATGAAAGTATCTTCAGGGATTCATGATTATTATCAAGGTAAAGGGAAATTATCACAAAAATTATTAAAGTATATTGATTTAATTGCTCCTACTCTAATGTCAGTTTTAATTGTGGGAGAGAGTGGTACAGGAAAGGAGATTGTAGCAAAAATGATTCATGAAAAAAGTGATAGGTCTCAAAAACCATTCGTGGCTGTAGATTGTGGATCTATTTCGAAAACTCTGGCTTTAAGCGAATTTTTTGGACATGAAAAGGGAGCATTTACAGGAGCTATCACCGATAAAATTGGACATTTTGAGGCTGCGAATGGAGGTGTCCTTTTTCTAGATGAGGTTGGGAATTTAAATCATTCAACGCAAGTTCAATTATTGCGTGCTTTACAAGAACGAAAAGTGAAGCCTGTAGGTAGTAATAGAGAGGTGGCGGTTGATGTTAGGATTATTGCCGCAACGAATGATGATTTAAATGAGTCTCAGCATATTGGTGCTTTTCGGGAGGATTTATATCATCGGTTAAATGAATTTCAGATTAGTGTTCCTCCTTTACGAGAAAGACAAACCGATATAATGCATTTTGCGATTTTTTTTCTCAATATGGCAAATATCTGTCTAGGAAAATCGATAAATGGTTTTGATAAATGTGCAGAATATGTTCTTAAGAATTATACTTGGCCAGGTAATTTAAGAGAAATGAAGAATGCCATTCAGAGGGCAACTCTTCTTGCAAAAGGTGAAGTGATTACTTTAAATGAACTACCATCTTCTTTTTATGAAAATACTCAGAAGTATTTAAATCCTTTGTCCGAATCTGAAGGTGAGAGAATTAAAAGAGTTTTAGATATTACGAATAATAATAAGAGTAAGGCCGCGCGCTTATTAAATATTGATAGAAAAACACTTTATCGGAAAATCAAGATTTATAATATTTAAAGTCGATGGCAAAGCTTATTTGAATTTCACCTTTATTTGTTTAGGTTTGGAGATAAATATTTTTTAATCTAGGAATAGGAATGAATAAGGTAATTATAACAATTGGGTTAATTATGGGATTAGTTTTTTCGGGATTGGCACAAAACCCAGATTCCAGAGGGTACATTGTGAAGGTTGGAGATATAGCTCCAGATTTTGAGATGAATTTAACAGATGGCAGTAAAATTAAGCTGTCGGACCTAAAAGGAAAAGTAGTGATGTTGCAATTTACAGCCAGTTGGTGTGGAGTTTGTCGAAAAGAAATGCCATTTATCGAGAAGGAAATTTGGCAGGCACACAAAGAGAAAGATTTTGCTTTGTATGCGTTAGCTTTAGATGAACCATTAGATAAGGCAGAGAAATTAATTTCAGCTACAGGAATAACTTATCCGGTTGCATTGGATGAGGGGGCAGGAATATTCACCAAATATGCACACAAAGAAAGTGGTGTAACTCGCAATGTTATTATTAATAGAGAAGGTGAAATTATTTATCTCACCCGATTGTTTAATCATGAAGAGTTTGATGGAATGAAGAAGGTGATTGAAGCAGAATTTAAAAAATAGATCTCTTAAAAAGGAAATGTGATTGTGATAAACAATCGCATTTTTTTTATATCATTTATCCTTTGGAATGTAGAGCAATATGGTTCCCTTCATGGTCTTCGAAAACTGCAAAACACCCAATTTCAGGTGGGATCTCGGTTTTTGGTATTACTATTTTGCCAGATGACTTCTCAACACTGGCGAGTATTGACTTTAAATCGTCATACTCATTAATATATGCCATCATTCCTTTTACAATAGCGCAGCCAACACCTTCATTTTCTCGATCGTAAGTAAAGAAGCTTATTTATTGAGATCCATTTGAAATTCCTGCATTTCGAAATCTAATAGTGAGATGTAGAATTTTTTAGCTTTGGGAAAGTCAATTATAGGTATTTTTCATATTCTTCATTTTTCCGGAAGTTAATCTAGACTAATTAAAGTACATGAAAGAAAAGGAAATGTCAATACCTGAAATAAAAAAAGGGCGGTGACTAGCCGCCCTAAACTACTACTTAAATTTACTTATGAATTAGTACAATTAATCACTAAAGTGCTTAATTAACTTCCTTCATCTGCAAAGATAATGTATGATGTTAATTTTTATTGTTTAAAGAGGTTCTTTTTTATGAATCAGCCATTTTGATAAATGAATAGGCAATTATTGATGAATAGTTATTGTGATTTCTTATAAAAGCATCTCCAGATTTATTCATTTACATAAGAATGATTTCGTTTTACCTGAAATAAATCCATATTCAAATTGGCTTAATTAATGGTAGTGCCATTGCATTCAATTTTTTTGCAGAGTCTTTTTAAACCCTAATTTCACCAGAAAAATTAGTTTGTCCTCTATCTCTTTAGCGAGGATCTATTTTTCTCATTTTTCGAGCAAAGATATTTAAATCACCAAAATATTATTTTGTTTTGCCTTCTCAGTGGAAAAATGCCTAATTTTATGCCTATCTTGAGAATGAGAAAGAGAATATAGATTCATTTATTAATTTTTTAGCTGTAAGAGTTTATGGATAAGGATTTTATTCAAATCATAGAGAAGGTAAGAGCTTATTTGTTCAAAAATGGCTTAAGTGACTTTACTTTTGAGAAAATGAATGATTTTGGAGTGTCACCATCTGATGTCTCAAAATTTGTTAATTCTGTAGAGGAGTTGGTTGAAAAAATTCTTGAATACGAACGTAAGTCTTTTGAGACTATTTTTACTCAATATAATTTCGAAGGTCAGAATGCAATTGATATTTTATTCATTGTAAGTCAAGAGATGAATGATCGCTTCGAAAATTTAACTCCATCTGTTACGAGGGAGTTTGAATCTCATTTTCCTGAAGTGTATAAAAAGCATATGGATGAGAGAATGGAATTTATTTTTGATAAAATTAAGATCAATATTGAAAAAGGAATGGCACAAGGAATGTATCGCGATGATCTTAGTAGCGAGATGGTTGGTCGGATGTATCTTTCCAGATTGGAAGATATGCACAATCCGGAACTGTATCCTCCAGAGAGATTTAAGTTTGGTACAATTTATGATACGATGATCGATCAATTTGTAAAGAGTATTGGTACCGAGGATGGAATTAATTATTACCGTCAACGCAAACAATTACTAGGTGTTTTAAGTTTTGGACGTTAAAATGAAATGGTTTGAATAGATTTTCTTATGTTGAGAAATGATTATTCAAGCGACCTTCACCTGAAAATATTTAGGTAGGAAAATAAGAAATTGTAATTATATGAAAATTTCACTAGCACCTCTTCAGGGATATACTGATTGGGTGTTTCGACAAGCATACGAAAAATGCATTGGGGGCGTAGACGAATTCTATACCCCTTTTCTTGTACTTAAAGGTTCGGGAGAAGTTAGAACCTCTCATAAAAGAGAGGTTGAGCCATTTTTGGAAAGGAATAATCGATTGGTGCCACAGTTTTTGGGGGCATCAATTGAGGAATTTCAATTTTTTGAAACCTACTTTTCAGAATTAGGTTATCAAAAAATGAATTGGAATTTAGGATGTCCTTTTCCGATGGTTACAAGAAAAAATAAAGGCTCTGGTCTACTTCCATATCCCGAAAAGATTAAAGAAATCTTGGCGAACGCTTATTCCGGGAAAATTGATTTGTCGATTAAAATGCGTTTGGGCTTAGAAGATCAATCAGAGATACTTCCAGTTCTAGATGTGATTAAGGATTTCAATATTGATGAAATTATCCTTCATCCTCGTATTGGTAAACAAATGTATAAGGGAAGTGCTGATCGGGATTATTTTCAGCAAATTCAAGAAGGTTTTGATAAGACAATTGCTTTTAATGGTGATATTGAGAAATTAGAGGATTTTGATAGTTTGATTTCTCAGTTTCCTGATTTAAAACATGTAATGATTGGACGAGGTATTTTGAGAGATTATTGGTTACCTGCAAAAATAAAAGGAATTGATATTCCATCTGCGAATGAACGAAAGCTGGCATTGCGTAAAATGCACGATGAGATTTTCTCAACATATACTTCATTTTTAAGTGGTGACACTCAGATTTTGCAAAAAGTAAAACCATTCTGGGAATATTTTGCAAGTCAATTTGAGGATGAAAGAAGAGTTTATAAAGGAATTAAAAAATCGGGTGGGTTAAAAAAATATCACGAGGCTGTTTCGTTTGCTTTTC
>JAQBBZ010000103.1:0-8695 GCA_032125735.1 Labilibaculum sp. | reverse complement strand
AGCGAAGACATCAGGGCTACGCCCCTGTTTTATCTCTGCATACAATTCCTACGAAGATGTTGGAGCTAACGCTCCTAAACAAATTGGTATGGAAAATATCTGCTGCGAAGACATCAAGGCTAGGCCCCTGTTTTTATCTCTCACATACAAATCCTACGAAAATGTTGGAGCTAACGCTCCTAAACAAAAAAAGGGGCGCAGCCCAATTAACTTTGTAGAAAATAATGCAAACGACAGAATTAGGTACATAGCCCTAAAACCTTCATCGAAAAAATATGGAAAGATTGAATGAGGGGCGTAGCCCATGCATCTTCGTAGAAATGAATAATTACAAGAAAAAAAGGGCGTAGCCCTGACATCTTAAATAAACAAATATGGCAAATACATACACCCAATTATATACCCAATTCGTTTTTTCGGTTAAAGGGCGTGAAAACCTAATCAAAGAACCGTTCAGAGATGAATTAGAAAAAGTAATCTGTGGTATTGTTACAAACCAAAAATGTAAAACCTATGCCATCTATTGCAATCCCGATCATACACACATATTTATTGGAATGCATCCAACTATTTCCCCATCAAAATTAATGGAGCAAGTAAAATCGGGTTCTTCTAAATGGTTGAACGAAAAAAAATACATCCCCGGAAAATTTTCCTGGCAAGATGGTTTTGGGGCTTTTACCTATTCTAAATCGCATATCGATAATGTGGTAAAATATGTATTGAACCAACCGGAACACCATAAAAAACAATCATTTAAAGAAGAATATTTATTGTTGTTGGAAAAATTCGACGTGAATTACGACCCTAAATATTTATTTGAATGGTACGATTAGAGAAGATTACAGGGCTAACGCCCCTTTGGATTGGTGCGGAAACTATCTACTACGAATATATCAGGGCTACGCCCCTGTTTTATCTCTGACATACAAATCCTACGAAGATGTTGGAGCTAACGCTCCTAAACAAAAAAAGGGGCGCAGCCCAATTAACTTTGTAGAAAATAATGCAAACGACAGAATTAGGTACATAGCCCTAAAACCTTCATCGTGCTACTTATACCTACGGGTGTTTTATATGAGGCTAAAGCCTGATTTTAAAATTTCTTATTAGCAGTTGCCTGAAAGCAAGTGCAATGGATGCTGAGCTTTTCTGCTTTATCCATAAATGCTTTGTGTTTTTTATCTATGGCCGTTTGGCTTTAGCCAACTGTAACTAAAGTATTCCTATTGTTTTGCTTTAGCATCATTTCACTCCCGCTGTAATTTCTATTTCCTGTTAGCAGTTGTTTACAGTAACATGTTCTACAATTCCCCGCTCCTTCGCAATTGTATTGCGTAGCATTTAAATAAGTTAAAACCACAGAATAAAATCGTGAGGCAGCAAAGGGAAAGTCGGTTCTCCTGCAAGAATAGATTGAGGGGAATAAATAAAAACAGCACGATCGCTGACAATAGCGAATTCTAAGATTTGACCAAATATTTTAAACAAATAATGTAACATTTTATATTAGTGAAAGATTACATGGCTTATCAGGGTAAATTACTCCTGATGAAAAGTGGCAGAAAGATCAGCATTTAATTAAAAAACCAGTGAAAGCTGCTTAGTATTATACTGCCACAACTTGAACCGATATCAGTGGCACACTTTGCTCCGAAATGGGTGGCACATGGAGCGATTTATCCACTCTAGGATATCAGGGGTCATAACAAATGGTGTTTTATAGCGTATATGATAAAATAATCTGACAAAATGTATAAAAATAAAATAATCATCATTTTAACATTACTTTGTCTATCTCCCTTTTTGTGGGCTCAAACAAATATTGATAGTTTAGAATCACTTTTAATTCACAAAGAAGGAAAAGAGAAAATAGATCTTTTAAATACCTTATCATATTCGCTTTGGAATATTTCACCCGAAAAGGGGATTGAATACGGAAAACTTTCATCGCAATTGTTAGAAGAATACAATTATCCAAAAGGGAAAGCTAACAATTTAATTACTACAGGAATATGCTATTGGGCAAAAGGAGATTACAACATCGCTTCTGATTATTATTTTAAAGCTTTAAAACTTGGAGAAGAACTGAAAGATACAAACACAATTGCCAAATCTTTGAATAATTTAGGAATAGTATATGATTATATGGGCAATTATGATAAAGCATTAGAATATTATAAACGGGGATTAAAGTATTTTCAGAAACTGGAAGATAAATATTCCTTGGCCAGTGTATATGGAAACATTGGAGCTCTTTATGAAATATCAAATGAATTAGATTCAACATTATTTTATTATGAAGAATCAGTGAAAATATTCAAAGAAATTGATAGTAAATATGGAATTGCAGGCGGAACTCATAACCTGGGAAATTTATTTTTTAAATTGGGTGAAAATGTAAAAGCACTTGATCACTATTTAATTGCTTCAAAAATTTATAAGGATATTGGGGACACTTACGGCACAGTTGTAAATACAATTAATATTGGGAAAACGTATGTTTTGTTAGAAGAATACCAAAAGGCTTGGATTTATTTACATGATGGTTTATCTGTGGCAAAAAAAGCTGGAATGAAAGAGCATGTTATGGAAAGTTACAGCATGCTTTCATGGTTATTTGAGAATAAAAAAGACTATGAAAAATCTATTAAATACCTCAAGCTTAGTTACGAAACAAAAGATAGCATTTACAATGCAGAACGGTCAAATCAAATTGCCGGTATGCGGATAAAATACGAAAGTGTTAAGAAAGAAAATGAAAATGAGATCCTAAGAATAACAAATGAAAATCAACAGCTTCAGATAGACAAACAAACTAATTTAAGAAAATTATGGTTCACGATCTCTGTGATTTTCATACTGCTGTTGATCTTCTACTATTCACAACTCAGACTAAAAAAGAGAGCCAATAGTAGTTTATTGCAAAAAAATGAAATAATTAATGAGCAAAAAGATCAACTCGTCAATACTCTCACAAAATTAGAAAAAGTTGTTGCAGAAAAAGAAAAGTTTTTCTCTATTATCGCACATGACCTGAGAAGCCCATTCAATATAATTCTTGGCTATGTTGAATTACTCGATAAAGATTTTGATGACTATGATGAAGTTGAACAAAAAGAATTCATTCATGAAATAGCCCGGTCTTCAAAAAGCACTTTCGCTTTATTAGAGAATTTACTTAACTGGTCTATGTTCCAGCAAGGTAAGATTCACATTAAAATGGAGAAACTGAATTTGGCAGAATTAATAAATGCAAGTATAGAGCCTTATAGTTCGGGTGCCCGAAAGAAGAATATCCAGATTATTAATATGATTACTGATGGAATAATTATTGACGCAGATAAGTATACGATGTCAACAAGTATTGGTAATCTTATAAACAATGCTATAAAATTTACTTCTCCGAAAGGAAAAATAATTATTTCGGCAATTAAAAACATTAAAAATATTGATATATACATAAAAGATAATGGAGTTGGAATGAGTCCTGAACAAATCACTAAATTATTCAAAATAGAAAAAACATATTCATCATTAGGAACAAGTGGGGAGAAAGGCACCGGCTTAGGTCTTATTCTATGCAAGGAATTTATTGAGAAAAACAGTGGGCATATTCAGGTTGAGAGTGAAATAGGCTTGGGATCGAAATTTATAATTTCTTTACCTATAAGTAATAATAAAGAAGCAAGCAATTCTTAGTATAGCTATTGTACACATTTTAAAACTATTGGAATGTTGATCCTGTCAATTAATGTATAAATTTTCTCTTTCATTTATAAAACAGCATTACTAACTTGTCGTTCAAGTTAAAATCATGTGGAGCGTAATTAAGGTTGCCACCACTAATTCGTGCTGTATGGAGAGAACTCTTTGAAGGAGTTTTTTTCTTAGAATTATTTGTAATTTCATTCATGATAATTAGGATTACTTTACCGGTAAGTTAGTCGGAAATAATAATATTTAGCATACTCAGCTTGCACAGACTTGCAGTCAGGGATGTTAAAGCAAACTTTATAGTCATTGCGCCCAAGCTACAATCGAATTCTAAGATCTGACCAAATATTTTAGACAAATAATTTATCCATTGCAGGTATCTCCATTTAAATAAAACCTCATAAGTAAAGAGTCCCATTTACATCCTGATTTTACAGGCTTACATCGAAAAAATTTAGTTTATGTGCTTTCAGCCGTTTATATTTACGGCCTTAACAACAGAAAATCTGTTCAACTAACAATAATCACGCATAATGAAAATGAATTTAAAACAAATGGGAAAGGGATTGCTTGTAGCAGCTTTTACCACTACACTGTGCCTGCAGGCAAATGCCCAGGTAAATTACAAAACAAGAGAAGAAATACCTGAAAAATACAAATGGAATTTCTCTGATATTTATGAGAACTGGGAAGATTGGGAAGCTGATTTCAAAGCTATTGAAGCTGACATGGAGGTAATTATATCCTGCAAAGGAACTCTTGGCGAAAGTCCTGAGAGCCTGCTAAAGTTAATGACTGCCCAAGAGAGCTTAATGAAAAAAGCTTACAAAGTATATCAGTTTGTTTCTTTCCAAAGTACTGTTGATACCCGAAATATGGAATTAATGGCAAAACTGCAGCGGGTTGGACTTTTGTTTGCCGGCTTTGGGCCAGTAACAGCATGGATTTCGCCTGAAATGATTGCAATTCCTGAGGCTACCATGAAACAATGGCTTAGTGAAAACAAGGACCTGAAAGTTTACGAATTCGAATTGATGGACATGTATCGTTTACAAAAGCATGTTTTGAGCGAAGAATTGGGAAAACTGGTTTCTTACTATTCTCAGGTATCGGGAACTGCAGGATCGGTATTTGAAGCTTTATCGACCACCGATATTGAATTTCAGGAAGTAGAACTGTCTGATGGTTCAAAAGTAACGGTAACACCAGGTGTTTACTCTCAAATTACAACCAGTAACCGAAATCAGGAAGACCGTAGAAAGGCTTACGAAGCACTTTACGATGTTTACTACAAAAATAAAAATACCTACGCGGCCATTTACAACGGAATCGTTCAATCGGAATGGGCAAATGCACGAGCCAGAAATTATGAAAGCTGTTTAGATGCTTCTTTGGAAGGAAACAACATTCCGAAAGATGTGTATTTGAACCTGATTAAGACAGTAAAAGAAAATACCGCCCCCGTTCAGAAGTATTACAAGCTTCGTAAAAAAGTATTGGGCTTGGAAAAATACTATGGATTCGATGGATCAATCAGCTTGGTTGATTTTGACAAGAAATATCCTTACGACGATGCGCTTGCAGTAGTCAGCAAATCGGTTCTTCCATTGGGAAAAGAATATCAGGAAAAATTAAAAACAGCAACTGCCAGTGGTTGGTTGGATGTTTATGAAAACCCTGGAAAACGTTCCGGAGCATTTTCGGCAGGCGTTTATGGTGTGCATCCTTACATGCTTTTAAATTACGATGAAACTTTGGAGTATGTGTTCACCTTGGCTCATGAGTTGGGTCATACCATGCACACAACTCTATCGAACGAAACGCAGCCTTTTACAACTTCGAATTACACGATTTTCGTGGCCGAGGTTGCTTCTACTTTTAATGAGCGCTTGTTATTGGATTATATGATGAAAACAACCAAAGATCCTAAAGAGCGTATTGCTTTACTAACTCAATCTATTGAAGGAATTATCGGTACTTTTTTCGCTCAAACCATGTTTGCTGATTACGAATATCAGGTTCACACGATGGTGGAGCAAGGACAGCCTGTAAACGCAGAAATTCTAACAAATACCTGGGGCGAGATTGCTGACCAGTATTATGGTGATGCTTCTGAGAAAACACAATATTCGAACTATCCTTGGACCCGAATTCCTCACTTCTACAACTCTCCTTACTACGTGTATCAGTATGCAACTTGTTTTGCATCATCGGCTAAATTATACACCGATGTTACTAAAGGAAGCGAAACAGAGAAAAAAGAAGCCTTGAAAAGATACACCACTCTTTTACAATCGGGTGGTAACGATTTCCCAATGGAGCAATTGAAAAAAGCGGGTGTTGATTTGTCGAAACCGGAAGCGATGTTGGCAGTAATCAATCAATTGGATCAATTGGTAGATCAATTGGCTATCGAGATTGAGAAGATCAATAAGTAATCGCTTTATAAGCTAATTATATGAAGGCAGTTCCGTAGGGAACTGCCTTTTTTCTATCTGTATTTATCCTGATTATTTGAATACAAGCTCATTTTCGGATCGCAGGCCACGATCGAACAAACATCTGAAGATCTATCAGTTCATTAAAATGAATAAATAATTTTCAAGCCCAATCTTTTGCCTTATATTTAATTCTGCTATTAAAAACCACTCCGGTGCAAGCAAATATTTACTTATTCATTCTTAAAAAAACGAAAATGAAACAAATTATTCTTGCACTTGCCATCATTGCAATGTGCACACAGACTTTTGCACAAGATTTGGCGAAGGACAAAGAGGAAATTAAAAAAGTAATTCAAACTGCTTATGTGGATGGTTTACAGAACGAAGGTGACATGGCTAAAATTGATTCGGGCATTCATCCGGATTTTAGATTATTAGGCATTGGAGACGAAAACAACATGTGGAACCTTCCGATTGACACATGGAAAGAGAGCACTGAAAAGAAAAAAGCCGAAGGTAAATTCCCCCGTACCGGAAAAGATATGGTGAGTGTAATTTTCGAATCGGTAGATGTTACAGGTACTGCCGCAGTGGCTAAAATTCAATTTTATGTAGGCGAAAAGTTAACTTACGTTGATTACATTTCTCTTTACAAGTTTCCGAATGGATGGAAAATGGTGAATAAAATCTTTTATAAATTTCCGGAGTAAAAATACAATAAACAAAATAGTAAAGGCCGCTGCATATTGGATTGCAGCGGCCTTTCTTGTGAAATTACTCGATTCACTTAAGAAGAAAAGAACCCTACGGGTTCAAATGTTTGTAGAAATAATGATTTGTAATTTTGGTTTGACCCCATCGGGGTCAAATATCCCGCTCATAATTACCTGCTATAAACATGCAATCCCGTTGGGATTAAATAATCAATTGGATAAGTTGGTTGATCAATTGGCGATCGAGATTGAGAAGATGAAATAGTAAAGTAATTCAGGAATGAATCTATAAGAGGGTGTCCAAAAAGTAATTATTTCGTACTAAAATGAAATCCAGTTTTACCCCTGACCCTAAAGGGAGACTGAATTTCAACAACAATGAAATCCAGTTTCCCTTTAGGGAATTTAAGGGTAAAAGTCGTTGAATAGTATAAGATTCAACTTTTAAACCTTCGACGATCTACGTTTTGCTCTTCCGACGCAAACGAGAATTGCTTTCCAAATGTTTTTTTTACCTGCGCCGGTACTTACTGCCACATTAATATCCCAGGGTGGCATTCGCTGTGCTCATTTACCCCGGGCTAAACTATTTGAGCTCCCGATAAGAATCGGGACCGAGAAAAAAGAGATAACTAAGGGACGAATGTAAAATACTTCCTTTTTCGATTGACTAAAGTTTATGTCTGATTATTAAGGTGACCCAAAATTATCTCCTGATCCATTTTATGTAGGCGAAAAGTTAACTTACGTTGATTACATTTCCCTTTACAAGTTTCCGAATGGATGGAAAATGGTGAATAAAATCTTTTATAAATTTCCGGAATAAAAAATACAATAAGCAAAATAGTAAAGGCCGCTGCATATTGGATTGCAGCGGCCTTTCTTGTGAAATTACTCGATTATACTATTTTAGATACAAAATTACACTCCCGTATCATGCCGTCGCGATGCATCGGGACTAAAACGCAATCATAATCCCGATTTATTGGGAGGAATGAATGAGTAATTTTAAATCCTAATCGGTATTAAACACTGACAGGTCTTCGACTCTGTCAGGTTTACGATCATCATCCTAAAAAAATCAAACCAAATCGAAACGATCCAGGTTCATTACTTTGTTCCAAGCTGCCACAAAATCAGTAATAAATTTCCCTTGTGCATCAGAACTTCCGTAAACCTCGGCAAGTGCCCTAAGTTCTGAGTTTGAACCAAAAATAAGATCGGCACGGCTTGCAGTCCATTTTATTTTACCTGTTTTTCGATCACGGCCATCAAATTTTTCATTGTCCTCAGAAGAAGGCATCCAGGCCGTACTCATATCCAGTAAATTAACAAAGAAATCATTGGTGAGAACTTCAGGCCGTTTTGTGAAAACCCCATGTTTTGAATTGTCAAAATTTGTGTCCAATACACGCATTCCACCAACAAGAACTGTCATTTCAGGAGCTGTTAATGTTAGCAATTGTGCTTTATCAATCAACAACTCTTCGGTTGAAACTTTATACTTTGTTTTCAAATAATTACGGAAACCATCAGCCGCAGGCTCCAGCACTTTAAAGGATTCCACATCGGTTTGTTCCAAAGAAGCATCCATACGCCCCGGCGTAAAAGGAACCGTTGTACTGCTGCCCGCGTCTTTTGCAGCTTTCTCAATACCGGCACATCCAGCCAGTACAATCAGATCGGCAAGGGAAAGCTTTTTTCCGTTATTTTGGGCCTTGTTGAATTCCTTTTGAATCGCTTCCAATTTTCCTAAAACCTTTGCCAATTGAACCGGATTGTTCGCAAGCCAGTCTTTTTGAGGAGCAAGGCGAATGCGGCCAC
>JAQBBZ010000102.1:0-11491 GCA_032125735.1 Labilibaculum sp. | reverse complement strand
AGTCCCTGCATTCATGCCTTTCTCAAAACGAGAAAGGTGCATATAGGTAGTTGAATAAACACTATTGTGCTTTATAGTAAGATAGTTTCCACCACCATTTCCCTGATATGCTCTTTTGGTTATAACACCATCTCCAATTGTATGAACTGGCGTACCTGTAGGCGCAGCATAATCGACCCCATGATGAGCACGATATGTTTTTAAAACAGGATGAAACCTGTTATTTGAAAACTTAGAGCTGATTCGTGAAAATTTCAAGGGAGCTTTTAAAAACGCTTTCTGCAAACTTTTCCCTTTCTCATCGAAGAATCCCTCTTTTTCACCTTCGACAAAAGCAAAGGCATAATTATCTGAGTTATGATGTACAAAATTTGCAGCAATCACTTTTATTTGATGGATCGGTTTATCATCAACAAATGACTCTTCGTATATAATATTAAACTGATCACCCTTCCCTATACCAAAGAAATCAATAGTCCAAGCATAAATATCAGAAAGTTCAATAGATAATAAGGGATCTGAATCGGCTGCAACCATCGCATTCCACAATGATGATTCAACACTTCCCTTAATTTGCTTCCTATGTTTAACGATTTCCTTTTCTCCTTTAAACACGTTTAAGGTATCACGCAAGTCGAATACAATATATTCTACTGGTGTATTTTCATAAATAAAGTACTCAGGTGTTTTCAAACTGTCTTTTGAAAAAAGAACAGAGTATTCGTGTCCGGATTTAATTCTTCTAACGTTAAAAATCTTCTTCGCTTTTTTTGCTATTTCGTCAATCGTACCAAAACTAATGTCATATTGTCTTAAAATAGTAGATAAACTGTGATTACGTTTCACCTCATTTGTCTCCACAGCAAATTCTTCTATAGGAAAACCATATTTTAAATGCACTTGCTCCTTCTCTGTAGAATCAATTACTACTTCTTCCTGTTCAATTTGTTTTACTGACACCTGCTTGTAAAACCAATTAAGTCCGATTAAACCTAATAGAACAGCACCGACAATTAGCAATAATTTATTGTTGAAGATTTTTTTCATCGTGGATTTTTATTTTTAAGAAGCCTAAAGATATAACCCATTTCAATACTCACAAAACTAATTCCATTGGCAGCTATCTGTTTTAAGCTTTTTTAAGAATTCACTATTTTATTTTATCGAATCCCTTACCATAAACCCCCATTACACTCCCCAAGGAAATAAATGCATCCGGATCAACCAATTTAATCATATTTAAAATAGTTTGAGATTCTCTTTTCTTAACCAAAAGCATTAATACCTTAACCTCTTCATCACTATATCCCCCGGTAGCATTAAGAATAGTTATTCCCTGATCAAGAGTGTAGATGACCTCTTTTCTTATCTCCTCAGGTTTTTTGGTAAAAATAAAAATTTGTACTGACTGCTTACTTCCCTCAATAATCAGATCAACGCAATAGGCACTAACTCCCATTGTTACAAATCCATAAACGACTTGTTCTATTGAATGTTGCAATAAATATGAAGAAGAAATAATTACGACATCGATGGTGAGAAGTAATTGTCCTGGGCTGTAATTCCTATACTTATTAATCATCATCGCAAGAATATCAGTACCGCCAGTGCTACCTCCGCGCGACAATATTATGCCAGCACTTGCTCCTGCGAGTATTCCTCCAATAATGGCACACATGAATCGATCGGCTACTAATGGCTCTGTTATCAACGATTGAAACAGCCAAAGAAAAAAGGAAAGAACAGTAATTCCATAAATAGTTTTAATCCCAAAACCAAAACCTAAAACACGCAATGCGACAAGAAGAAAAACCGAGTTAATAAGAAATACACTATAGCCGACTTTAAATCCGGTAACGTAGAAAATCATTGTCGCAATTCCTCCAACACCAGAACCTACAATTTCAGCAGGAATAATGAATCCCGTCCATGCAAGAGATCCTACCAACAAACCTATTGTGATAATAAGGTATGATTGAAAATCAAATTTTGACTTAAGCCCTGAACTCTTCTTTTTCATAACTGTTAACCTCTTATTTCTTCAAAACCTAATCCATAGACACCCATGACGGAACCCATTGATATAAAGGCATTTCCGTCAATCTGCTTCACCAATTTAAAAATTGTTTGCGCTTCATGCTTTCGAACTACAACCATCAATATTTTTTTGTTTTCTTTTGAATACCAACCTGTAGCATCCATAACGGACACCCCTCTATTCAGATTCCCGGTAATTTCATCAGCAATTTTCTCGAACTCTGTAGAAATAATAAAGAGCTGAGCAGATTGTTTCGATCCGGAAATCACCATGTCAATAGCATAAGCGGTAATAGACATCACCACGTAACCATAAACAATTGTAGGAACATCTTTAAACACCAAATAAGATGAAGCAATGATAAATATATCCAAATACAATATAATACGACCAGGACTAATATTTTTGTATTTATTGATAATCATTGCGATAATATCAGTACCTCCGGAACTGCCACCTTGAGATATTGTGATCCCAACCCCAACTCCAGATAATGCGCCACCGATAATTGCAGCCATAAATTTTTCATTCACCAGAGGTTCAGGGATAAGATTAGGCAAAACCGAAAGCAATATTGAGCCAACAATAATTGCATATACTGTTTTAACACCAAATTTACTTCCCAATATTTTGAGTGCAATCAGTATTAAAAATGCATTAATAATAAAATAGGAATAACCAACTGATATTGTTTTTTCACTTGCAAAATATATTAATGTACCAATACCACTAACACCTCCACCAATTATGCCCGATGGGATTAAAAAGGCAGCCCAGCTAAAGCAATATATTGCCATCCCAATTGTAATTATAAACAGGGATTTTAACTCAGAATAATTTATTTTCATCTCGTATATAAAAAAAACGCTTTAAGCTTAGTTGCCAAATAGTCAACAAAGCTTAAAGCTTATAACTTATTTGTTTAATTGATTATTTAGACTACTATATTAACGATCTTATTAGGGACAATAATAATTTTCTTAGGTGTTTTTCCCTCAATCCATTTTTGAGATTGTTCCAGAGAAAGAACTGCCTTTTCAATTTCATCCCTACTAAGATCTAATGGTAATTCTAGTATAAATCTCATTTTACCATTAAATGAAACGGGATATTTATAGGTGCTTTCCTGAATAAAACTTGCATTAAATTCTGGGAATCTTGCCTTTGTTATACTTGTTCTATTTCCGCATAAGCCCCAAAGTTCTTCAGAGATATGAGGCGCAAAAGGTGTCAAAATCACTAAAAGATCTTCAAGAATTGCCTTGTTATTACACTTCAACGTATACAACTCATTCACACAAATCATGAAAGCCGAAACTGATGTGTTAAATGAAAAACGCTCGATATCCTCCTGGATTTTCTTAATGGTTTTATGCAGAACCTTTAGTTCATCGTTGGTTGGTTCATTAGTAGAAACTTCAAATCCAATATCATTATGGAACAATCTCCATAATTTCTTCAAAAATTTATGTACTCCATCGATACCATTAGTATCCCATGGCTTGTGTGCTTCCAATGGCCCCAAGAACATTTCGTACAAACGAAGTGTATCTGCTCCATATTCTTCAACAATCACATCAGGATTCACCACATTAAACATAGATTTAGACATCTTCTCAACTGCCCATCCACAATGATATTTACCATCCTCTAAAATGAATTCAGCATTCTTATATTCCGGCATCCACTTTTTGAATGCTTCCAAATCGAGAACATCATTTTTTACAATATTCACATCAACGTGGATAGCTGTAGTATCGTATTCGTTTCTTAATCCGTGAGAAACGTATTTATTTGATTTTTTATCACGATAAACGAAATTTGATCGGCCTTGAATCATTCCTTGGTTGATCAATTTCTTGAAAGGCTCATCTTTGCAAACTTCGTTGATATCGAATAGGAACTTGTTCCAAAAACGAGAATAAATTAAGTGACCAGTTGCATGCTCTGTACCTCCAATATACAAATCAACATCTTGCCAATACTCATTCGCTTCGGTAGAAACCAATGAATCATTGTTACGCGGATCCATATAACGTAAATAGTAAGCTGACGATCCAGCAAATCCAGGCATGGTATTCAGTTCAATTGGATATCCCTCTTCGGTTACCCAATTTTTAGCGCGCCCTAGAGGTGGTTCTCCGCTCTCTGTAGGCAAGTATTTATCAATCGCAGGTAATTCCAAAGGAAGCTTGTCCAAATCCATCATTTGAGGCATTCCATCCTTAAAATAAACTGGGAAAGGCTCGCCCCAATATCTTTGACGAGAGAAAATAGCATCTCTCAATCTAAAATTGATTTTTTTCTTTCCTAAACCTCTTGCCTCAACTTCCTCGTTTGCTTTTACAATAGCATCTTTTACATCCAAGCCATTTAAGAAATCCGAATTCATCGATTTTCCTTCTTTGGCATCATAAGATTCCTCTGAAATATCACCTCCGGATACCACTTGAATAATTGGCAAACCGAAGTGTTTTGCAAACGCGTAATCTCTGCTATCATGAGCAGGAACAGCCATAATTGCTCCCGTTCCATACCCCGCCAACACGTAATCGCTAACCCAAACAGGAATCTCTTCTCCTGTAAAAGGATTAATTGCATACGATCCGGTAAAAGCACCGCTCACCGTTTTAACATCGGCTAGCCGCTCCCTTTCCGTCCTTTTGTTCGTTGCCTCGATATAGGCATCAATATCCGCTTGATATTCTGGGGTTGTCAATTCCTTTACCAAATCACATTCCGGAGCCAACACCATAAAAGTAACTCCAAAAATAGTGTCTGGACGAGTAGTAAAAACCTCCATCTTACGATCAGAACCTTTCACGCCAAAGTTTACTTCAGCCCCAACAGAACGTCCAATCCAGTTTTTTTGAATCTCTTTTAAAGAATCAGTCCACTCCAAAGTATCTAAACCGTCTAATAAACGTTTTGCATATGCAGAAACACGCAATGACCATTGACGCATTCTCTTTTGCTCAACTGGATATCCTCCTCTTGCAGAAAGACCGTCTTTCACCTCATCATTAGCTAAAACAGTACCTAGTTTAGGACACCAGTTCACCATTGTATCGGCCAAATAAGCCAATCGGTAATTTAAAAGAATGGTTTGTTTTTCGTTATCAGAAAAAGCTTTCCACTCTTCAGCAGTAAACAAATCTGTATCTGAACAAGCAGCATCAACCTGAGCATTTCCATTATTCTCAAACTTTGAAATAAGAGAATCAATGCTTTCTGCTTTTTCACTTGCTTTATTAAAATAATGGTTGAACATTTTAATGAATGCCCACTGAGTCCATTTGTAATATTCAGGTTCGCAAGTTCTCACTTCTCGATCCCAATCGTACGAAAAACCAATTTTATTTAATTGCTGACGATATCTTGTAATATTAGTCTCGGTTGTTACCGCAGGATGCTGACCTGTTTGGATCGCATATTGCTCGGCAGGCAAACCATATGCATCGTATCCCATCGGGTGAAGTACATTAAATCCCTTTAAAGTTTTATAGCGAGAATATATATCCGAAGCGATATATCCAAGTGGATGACCAACGTGTAAGCCAGCTCCAGAAGGGTACGGAAACATATCGAGCACATAAAATTTTGGTCTCTCGGAATCAACCTCAACTTTGTATGTTTTCTCTTCTGTCCAATACTTCTGCCACTTTTGTTCTATCTCTTTAAAGTTGTACTCCATGGTTTATTGATAAAATATGGTTATTTCTTACTTTCGAACCGCAAAATTAACAAAAGTTTATAAATATTTAGCGAGTTTTAAGAGTAAGTCTAATTTTATTAAAATTTGGATTCTAATGCTTTAGGTCTATAAGATTAAAGCTGTGAATTATATTTATTTACATGAATAGGATTGGATGCGACGTAGAACAAAATATTTTTCTAAATTTGCACACCTAACTGGCTCGTTAGTTCAGTTGAATAGAACGTCAGATTCCGGTTCTGAAGGTCGGCGGTTTGAGTCCGCCACGGGTCACAAAAAAAGAGGATGTCCAAAATTTAGGACATCCTCTTTTTTATTTATAAGTTCAAAAAGCATTATTTAATTGCGAATTCAAATTTACAACCTCCCGCTTTGTAACCAAACATTGTTTTAGAAATATCTAATTGGTCAACAATAGAACTAATAAATCTAAAAGGAGAATTCTCTGGAATGTAGGAATCAAGTCGTTCAGGAAACATACTTACTTGACCTTGATGATACTCTTTAAAATTAGACACCCTTTCTCTTCAAAATCCTGTCGGCTAATGAAATAGCAATCAGCTTATTTACTGACTACCAAATACTTGTATAAAAAAGAGGGTGTCCAAAATTGAACACCCTCTTCTAATATGTATAAACATGAAATATTATTTCGCTGCTTCCCTTGTAGAATAGTTCAGTTTTAACGCACTAGCTTTTCTAAGCTCCTGCTTAATATCGATAATAATACCCATCTTGGTATATTGATCAACCTTAAGTGAAGTAGTCAACTTGTTTCGCAACTCCTCTTTTCTTGCTTCTCTCTCCGTAGAAATAAAAGCTTGAATATCATCAACAGTAGAAAACTGATCGTTCAATTGAATTCTAGGCTCTGTACCGATAGTTTTTGCAAACTTTCGCATTGGAACACCTACATAGATGTTACTTACAAGATCCTTTTTTTCCAATTTAATGATTTCATTAGCACTTGGAACCATAACATCAACATTCAACTCAACTTCACGCATAGTTGTACTAACCATGAAGAAAAACAAAAGCATGAATACGATATCAGGAAGAGATGCTGTCGAAATTTGTGGAAGTTCTTTAGAACCTTCTTTTTTAAATTTTCCCATTACTTTTTCCCTCCTATATTTTTAGGTTCCGCTTCAGAAATCTGCATAGGAACGAAATCTCTTACAGCGTTCTGCTGCTCTTCGTTCAAATCGTCATATTTCTTGTTCCACTTTTGCATTGCCTTCTCATCTTTTAATTCACGAGAAGCTGCAGCAAGTTCGTCCTGTACTTTAATGTACATGGCGTAACTAGTTCCGCGGTCATTTTGCAATGAAACTAGTCCTTTAGAAACCGGTACTTCTCCAAAAAATGGAATTGCAGTCAGTTTTTTCTCAGGTAAAGTTTCAATATTTAACGGGTTCAAGATAAATTCTTTTGTTTTCTCACGCAATTGCGAAACATCAAGAACCTCTCCATTAACCAATCAGTCATCGTTGCGGTTAACCAAAATAGCCAAAACATTACGTTGTTTAACCTTTGGTGCGTTTTCCTCTTCCTCTGGAATTGGAGGTAACTTTTTATAGATACCTGTATCAATATCCATAGTAGTTGAAACCAAGAAGAAAATTAACAACAAGAATGCAATATCGGCCATCGAACTCGAATTAATCTCTGGTGTTTTTTTTCTTGCCATAATATTATAATCTAAAGTTATATCGATTCGAATTAAAAATCCGAATCATTTACTTAACGTAATTTCCTTAATACTTCGGTTACAACTATAGCAACAACTGTTCCAACACCCAAAATATACATGGTATAAAGTACAGTATCAGCAAATTGCAAGGATCCTGGAGTGTTATCAAAACCAGTATAACCTGGAAGATCTAAAAGAGTTCCATCTGATAATGAATACGCAATAAGGATAATTAACCCTAAGCCAACTAATCCAGCCACACCTTTAACAGCACCCTTAGGGTTAGATATTAACTGCATGACAGGAAAAACTAAAGACAATCCAGCACAAACAATGAATAATGCTTTTGCCCATTGTATCAAAATATCAGTATAAACTGGAGTCTGATATGGCTGATTTGGTAGATCTCCACCTAAGTAAAACATGGCAACAAAAATTGCTGTTAGACCAATCATTACATAGGTGAGAATATTTAAATATTTACTCAATGTATTTGACATAGTCTACAATTATTTTTTCAAGTTGTGTTTTACTAAGATATCAAGAAGAGTGATAGAGGCATCTTCCATGTTGTTTACAATACTGTCAATTTTAGAAGTACAGTAGTTGTAGAATACCTGTAGGATCATCGCAACGATCAAACCAGATACTGTAGTAATCAAAGCAACTTTAATACCACCTGCTACAGCTGCTGGAGAAATAGTACCCATAGACTGAATAGAATCGAAAGCGTCGATCATACCAATTACAGTTCCCATAAATCCTAACATAGGAGCAAGACCAATCATCAAACCAATCCAAGAAAGACCTTTTTCTAAAAGACCCATTTGAACAGAACCGTAAGCAATAACTGATTTCTCAACTACCTCAACACCTTCATCAATACGATCAAGACCTTGGTAGAAAATACTGGCAATAGGACCACGAGTGTTTCTACAAACTTCTTTAGCTGCCTCAACACCACCGTTGTTCAATGCATCTTCAAGATTAGCGAACAATTTCTTAGTATTAGTTGTTGACATATTCAAGTAAATGATTCTTTCGATAGAAAGAGCCAAACCTAAAATAAGTGTTAACAATACAAAACTCATAAACATGGCACCACCTTGAATAAATTGCTTTTTCACAACTTGGTGAAAAGAAGTACTTTCAATAACTTCTTCTTCCATTACTGGAGTAGCTTTTTCAGCAACTTTTTCAGCAACCTGAGTTGTTTCGGTAGCTTGTTCTGCTGTCTCATCCTGAGCAAATACGTTTGTTGACGCTCCTAAGCTTAGCATCCCGATAACTGCTATAAATGCAAATAACTTTTTCATAGTCTGTTTTTCAAATTTTAATTAACGAAATTATTTTTTACAAAATTAAACGATTGCGATCTATAAATCAACTAATTACTTAGTTAAATATTGTTTTAAATAAACAAAGCCTTTCTATACCTGTTTTCATGTAATACATGATTTTAAAGTTATGTAATACAGGAGGCACCAAACAGTGCACCAAATTACAAAAAAAATGTGAAAAACAAATAAACTATTGGCTTAATTCACCTTTCAAGGATTTATTTAAAAGGAATTTAATTTGTTCAGTATTTAGATTTTTACCAAGCACATACATAAGTTTGGTAACAGCGGCCTCGGTAGTTATATCCCGACCGCTAACAACACCAGCACGTAATAGCTCAATACTAGTTTCATACAAGCCCATTTCAACACTACCTGCGGCACATTGGGTAATATTATATACTATTATCCCATTTTCAATTGCAGCTTTTATAGAATCAATAAACCACTTATCTGTTGGTGCATTTCCTGCTCCATATGTTTCCATTATTACAGCCTTCAATCCCTTGCAATTTAGAATTGAATCAACCACGGTTTTATTTATACCTGGAAATATCTTTAAAATAGCAATATTCTGATCCAAGGCTGTTGATATTTCTAAATCACCAGGTTTGCTGGGGTAATGAATTGCGGAATAATTATAATTGATATGGATTCCAATCGATGCCAAATCGGGGTAATTGTATGAATGGAATGCGTTAAAATGTTCTGCGTTGTGCTTTGTGGTTCGGTTTCCCCTGAAAAGCTTATTCTCGAATACTACACAAACTTCAGGCACCATAGCTTGTCCGTTTTGATAGGCTGCAGCAATTTCAATTGCAGTAATCAGATTCTCCTTTCCATCTGTCCGTAAAGTACCAATTGGCAATTGAGATCCGGTTAGAATAACTGGTTTCTGCAAATTATCTAACATGAAACTTAAGGCCGACGCACTATAGGACATTGTATCTGTTCCATGCAACACCACAAAGCCTTCAAATTTCTTGTAATTTTCCTTTATTATTTCAGCGATTTTTATCCACACCTCCGGGTTTAAATTTGAAGAGTCGATTAGTGGATCAAAAGCTATCGATTCCAAATTGAATCCAAACTCCTTCAATTCTGGAACCTGTTTTAAGATATGATCAAAATCAAATGGCTTTAGCGAACCTGTTTCTGGATCGTTCACCATACCGATTGTTCCACCTGTATATATTATTAAAATAGAAGTTTGCTTCTGTTCCATTCTATATCTTATCAATTAATGTTAAATAATCTTTCAGCGTTAGCACTGGTTATTTCAGCAACCTCATCTAAACTCACCTGATAGATTTCCGATAACTTATTGGCAATATGAATTAAATAAGAACTTTCGTTTCTTTTCCCACGCTTTGGTACAGGTGCTAAATACGGAGCATCTGTCTCTAAAACTAAATTATCCAAACTTACAGTTTCGATTGTTTTATCGAGTCCGGCATTCTTAAATGTCACAATGCCATTAATTCCTAAAAGAAATCCCAGGTCGATTGCTTTATGAGCCTGTTTGATATTTCCGGTAAAACTATGAAATACACCTTTTAAATTACTGTTCCGATAAGTTTCTAATATTTCGAAAATCTCATGAAAAGAATCTCTGGCATGAATCACGATTGGCAGCTCTTTTTCAAGGGCCCAATTAATTTGGGTATCAAAAACAATCTGCTGTTCCTTTATAAAAGTTTTGTCCCAATACAAATCAATTCCAATTTCTCCAACAGCACAATACTTGCCTTTTGCAAGCCATGCTTTACAATTTTCCAATTCCTCCTTGTAGTTTTCTTTAACTGACGTAGGATGAAGCCCCATCATGGGCACACACAGATCAGGAAAAGCCTGCACTAAACGATTCATTTTCGGAATAGATTTTGAATCAATATTTGGGAGAAGAATTTTTTGAATACTCACATCTTTACAATTTGAGATGATTTCGTCAATGTCATCTTTAAATTCATCTGAATATATATGGGAATGAGTATCAATCAATTTCATAATTCTCTGCTTTTCTGCAAACATATATAAACAGTAAATACTTGCCAAATTAATAATGAGCAAATGTTCAATTAAAAAAAGCCGGCAAAGCCGGCTTTTCATATATTAGGCAATATAATTTTTATACACAACCTTGAGCTAGCATAGCTTCAGCAACTTTTACGAAACCGCCGATGTTAGCACCCTTAATATAGTTGATGTGTCCCTTCTCAGTACCGAATTTAACACAAGTGTCATGAATATCTTTCATGATACGACCCAATTTTTCATCTACCTCTTCAGTAGACCAATTGAAACGCATAGAGTTCTGTGACATTTCTAATCCAGAAACAGCAACACCACCAGCATTTGCTGCTTTGCCAGGAGCAAAAGAAGCATTAACTACAAGATAGTTACAAGCCTCAGCAGTACAACCCATGTTTGAAGTTTCAACCACATATTTACATCCGTTTGCAACCAATAATTTGGCATCTTCCAGATTCAATTCGTTTTGAATAGCACATGGGAATGCAAGATCCACTTTAGCGGCCCAAGGTTTTTTACCTGGGAAAAATTCTGCGCCAAATTTTTCTGCATAAGGAGCAACAACATCGTTGTTCGAAGCACGAAGATCCAATAAGTAATCGATCTTCTCAGCATTTAATCCTTCTTTATCGTATATGTATCCATCAGGACCAGAAACAGTAACAACTTTAGCA
>JAQBBZ010000101.1:0-3286 GCA_032125735.1 Labilibaculum sp. | reverse complement strand
GAAAATCATTATCCCAATCCGAAGACTCTTTTTTCTTATCTCCCATGCTTTCAATTTTGGCATAGATTTTAAGATATATTTTCTTTCGTTTCCTGTCTTTTCTTATTACAAGTGCTATTGGATATTCATTTTCATTGCGAAGCTTAGACGCTGATTTATCTACCTTGAAAGAGCAATTTTTAGAGTTCTTCATACCTATAAAATTTACAGTGCCGTTTTAGTGCCGTTTTTTTCGCAAAAATATACAAATACGGTAAAAATGACTACCTTTGTTTATAGGGTAAAGATAAGTATTTACAAGCGAATACAACTAAAAACAAGGAGAAAATACGCTTCTGGGGGGCGTGGAGTCGGAAGTTCGAATCTTCTCGCCCCGACTAGTAAAATCAAGGCTTTCAGAAATGAAAGCCTTTTTAATTTTTACTCGGGAGCAACATGGGAGCAACACAATTCTCACTTTAATGCTCTAAAAAACAAAAAACTGCCACGACAATCGAGGCAGTTTAAAGAATAAGGTCTTTTCAAGAAATTAGGTCAGATTGACTTCATGATGCATGTCTGAAGAATATACACTTCCATCTGCATTGCCAAAATAGGTATACACATGAACCATTCCAGCACTGAACGGAATGCTTAGCTCAGCCGACTGAGCGGAACGCAAGGTACCAGGATGCAAAACCTTCACCTCACCATATCTTACAAGTACCAAATGCAACCGATCATCGGCACTACCGACACCACTCGCACTTTCATCATTCCACGCAAGTTCAATTCCGGAGCTTACATCCGCATCATCCTGAACAGACAAGCCTGCAGGCAAAGCCAATGTACCAACTGAAGCATGAAATTCCGAATGGTTGACCAAATCACCATCCTGATCGAATGCATCCATATTGGTTTTCACGAAGAGGTTGTAACCGGTCATCTTCCCTGAGGAGAGATTCCATACCGGACGAATCAGAGTTGCCAACAGCAAGGACGCTAATTTCACAACCGACTTGAACCGGCTTCTTTGCTCCTGCTGTTTCTCCGTATTGGAGGTGTTTGGACCAGGAAGCGACTTGATGTAATTTACGCCTTTCCAACTGGAACCAACAATGGCTCCTACTTTACCTGAGAACGGGCCCAGGATCCCTTGAGAGTATTTTCCCATGACAGTAAAAAATTAAGGGTTAATAATAAAAGATTAATTAACATAGAATTGAAACAGATACGGACTTAAACCCTAGGAGGTAGTAAGCCTTTTTTCCGTTTCTCTTCCCTTCTTATCCACCTGCGTTTAAGCAGGGCAATAATGATGGTGGAAATTGTTCCCCCGATAAGCGAAAGAATGGCTTCCAGACTATCAACCGGCAAAGACTGGGCTGAATCTATGATTTCCGGCTGAATTCCGATGGATTCGGCCATTCCCATGGTGGAAATGGTTCCCACCAAAAATGAGGATATGTTCTTCATAGCAACAAAATTTAGGTTAAACACTTTTGTCAAACATACGTACCATTCGGAGAGAATGTTTTCGTAACGTCTTGATTTACTTTGTGTTACTTCAACTTGCTTTAAATTGTTTTTTATGGAGATGACTGAGAACCCAATTTTACTGCTTCGATTGATCAGGGAAACCTATACTTCACAAACGACTCTTGGAAAATTGTTTGTGGACGGAGTCTTTTTTGGATACACTTTGGAGGATACCGTCCGTGCTTTTGGAATTAAGGTTCCACAACACACAGCCATACCTGCTTACATCTACCAAGTAAAATTGAATTACAGCCCACAATTTGGGCGGATCATGACATTGATTTACAATATGGAGGATGAAAGCATTTTTGCACTGGGCATCCGGTTTACGGGAATCCGTTTTCACGGAGGAAACCGACACACCGATACAGAAGGCTGTATCTTGATTGCCAAGAATCGAATATCAGATGCTGTGATCCAGGGAAGCCTGGTGAAGGAGCTTTATCAAATTGTTCGAAGTGCGGAAGAGTTGGGAAAGAATATTATTCTGGAAGTCATCAACGGGTAAATGCTCATCCAGGTGCTTTCCTTCTTCCTGTTAAGCATCTACTATTTGCCGGAATGCGGGTGGGCTGTCAAGCTTTTTGGTGGATTATTTGATACCTGTGAGAAATTATAAGCATCAAAAAATCCATCAAAACCGGAGGCCTGAGCTTTACTTGTTTGCGCAAGGAAAAAGCTGATGCGTAAGAAACATCTGATATTTGAACAGAAAGAGGAAATATCTTTACGTTTCAGGGAGGAGGAAATTTCAATTAACAATGAACAGTTAACAATTATCAGTAATTATCTACCTGATTTCAGTTCTAACTTCATTTTTGGTTTCTATTAAAATCTATTGCAACACCACTTTTTTTTTGTTTTTAATGCCTGGCATTAAAAAAGGGTGGTGGTGGGGTTGTTGGGGGTTATGAGCTGCCGTTTCTTACAGGGCGCGAGCCGCTTGCGAGTGGGAGGGTGTGACTGACAAGTAAAGCAGGTTTTTCTCCTGCGATTGACAGCCAGCTGTTTTTGGCGGCTTTTTTGAGGATGTGATAGATGCTGCCGGGTGGAGGATTGTATGGGAGAATGCTTTTCTTTTGCGTTTGGATTGTGTTTTGGGAAAAGAAAGCATTTGCAGTGGAGATCCTTGACCCGGGTGCGTAGGGAAAGGGATTGACCTGCAGGACAAATTATGCGAGTAAAAATACGATTTCTACTAAAATGAGAGAACTCCCCTATCCCACCAAAGCTAATTTGGAATGCTGAGAGCATGATTTTACAAAGGGCAAGTACTGCCCGTGGCCTCTCAAAAAAGATGACAAAAACTGATAGCACCCGACCTAGCAGGCGAGCCTAAAGTGAGCAATGGAGGCTTTTTTGCCTGGTGGTTTTTGGCTGATTCAAATTGTTTACCTCTGCACCATATCATTTGTTACCATAGAACACCATCCCTGACAATACGACCACGAGGCAAGGAGGCCGGGAATTGCTGTGAACGACGAGTGGTTGAGCGCGAAAAGTGTGACAGGGTTGCGGGCTTACAGAGCTGGAGTTTAAAATAATTCGGAGCCACAAGTAAAGTGAGACTCCGAAATTATTATTTGTGCAGCAATACCGTGAAAATTCCTTTTGCTTGTGCAGCTCCTTTCTTAAAGAAATAGAGCCAATTTGGAAAACAAGCGGAACGACCAAAAGGATTTTGGAACCCCTGGCAAACTTTTTGCCGAGGCCCGAGGAGAGAACGCCATATTTCCAACACCATTAATGAGAAATCTTCATTTCAGAA
>JAQBBZ010000100.1:0-3787 GCA_032125735.1 Labilibaculum sp. | reverse complement strand
CAATCCCTCCCGTTTCTACCAACCCTCCCAATGCAGAACTATGCAAATTATTGATATCATGATTTTTTAGGTCGTGATTCCCCATCACACAATACATTTTAACTTTTTTTATAATATCTAAAAATCTATTATAAACATCTGCATTCCAGCCTATGCCGTCCTTTACAAAATAATTTTTATCCCCTATATCCCCTGCATGGAATATAGGAATGTTATATTTCATTGCTATTTTGTTTCTGAATTCTAATTTTTTGAAAATAGTCTCAGGATAATCATCCATACGACACTCTGGATTTCCATTCCTAATATGATCGTCCGCAGCAAAAATGAAGGACGGGGCTCCAATATGTTCAGATATTTTAAGAGGCCCATCTGAAATCCTTTTTTTTCTCATATCAATCCTTTTTGTTTTAGATAATTATATGCTGAAGAACTGGTGCAACAGTTTGGGAATTTATAAAACTTCTCTCCTTCCCATCTTTTTAAAACAGAATCATCGAAATTTTTGAAAATCCCCAAATGGAACCTTTTGCCATTATGCTTTATATATGCAACCCATTGTTGCTTTTGTTTAACGAAATGAACTCCTTTGACTCCGGATTTGTTATTTGACAACATTCCTGCATTTATCATATTGCATTGATTAGTTGCTTCTCTAAGATTATCAATCCAATTATGGTGTCTTATTCTGTCTTTATGGTCTATTTGGTTCTCAGGCATGTACCCATGATAATGAAACCAAGCCAATCTATGGGCTGCATATATATTATAATCTATGGTTACTTGTATATAGCCTCTTGACATTGTACCAGCTTCTTTTCCTGAAAATCTTGCGTTCCAACTTTTAAAGTCATGGGTGTCTTTAAAATGACTCTTGGGGCGATGGGCCCATATCAAATGCCCTCTGCCTGAATCATAATCTAACCTCTCTAATAAATATTCGTGAGTCAAATCTCTCATTCTGAAAGCTCTCCTGCCCTTAATCTCTTATCTAATCTTTTTATTTTTTTATTATAAATATCTTCAATCTCAGGGCTTGCATATTTCTGAGTTTCTAAAGCATTCAAAGCTTTTAAAATAATCTGAGCCGAAGGATAGTTTAATCCATGTTTAAGATAATACCCGTTAGACGCCAGCAAATTTGCCATTTGTGAATTGTCATCGATTGGCATATCTAACTTAACGCTTTTGCATGTCATTTTAATATTATGAAAAATAAAATATTGCTCAAGAAGAACCTTACAATCTGCAATTTCTTCATGAACTTCCTCAAAATGCTTTTTTGTTGGCTCAAGATCTACTGCAACCAATGCAGATGCCAATTCAAGACATTCTGAATATAACCACTTCATTAATTTATCCATACCATTTATTTCAAGATTTCTTCTGAATATCCCGAATTTATCCATTTTTAGTTCCTTCTCCCGCAAGTAGGGCAAGCCATTGTTAATAATTTTAAATTTCCATCAGAAATTTTTCTAATCAATACATTGTTATCCATATTAAGTTTAACAATGTCACTGATACATTTATCAATAGCATAATATTTTGCAGATTGTTGTTTAAATTGCTTTTCTTGTTCATCAAATTCCTGAATTTGTTTTGAAAGCTTAATCAATTCAAGGCTTTGTTTTGAAGACCTCTCAAGATCAGATATTTGATTTAATATTGTTCTGATTTTTGATTGTTTATTTTTTTCTAAAATCAATTCATGTTGCTGTGTTTCAATTAATTCAACTTGTTTTCCAAGCTCAATTAATTTAGAACATCTCAATTGTTTATGGTTAAGATCTTCTAAGTCAACAACTATATCAACAATCTTATCAAATTTAGCCGAATCTGCATCGAATTTGACATTTTCTGCTTCAACTGCTTGTATAGCACTACTTAACTCCATAAGATCGCTGTATTGATTTATTTGAGCCTCAAGATCTTGAATATCGCATACAATTAAATCTATTTTATCAAATTTATTAACATTCTTATAATAAACTTCCTGTTCTTGAATAAATAAATCTATTTCCGCTTTGAATTCCTGTACATATTCGAGATCTTTAATTTGGTTTTCAATTATTTCTTGATCTTCGATTAATTGATTTAATGTTTTTTTATTTTCTCTGACTGAAGAATTTGCTAATGCAACTGATTCATCAATTTCTTCAAGATTAATTATTCCGGTTAATTGCTTTGCAACTTCTCCAGGATTTTCATCTAAAAGAAAAGGAAGTTGCTTTTGTTTATGATAATTAACTTCAGACATATTAATTATTTTAGCAATATGATCCGGAACATTTCCTTTTCCAAAAGCTTTTTGAGGAGTATCTTGATTAAGCTGATATGTATTTACTGATTTTCCTCTTGTTCTTGTAATTGTATCAATATGATCTCCGGAATAAGCCTCAAGAACAACTTCAGCAATTTTTCCTCTGTCCAAAGGCCTGTTAATAAATCCAAGGGCTCCGTCTGCTGATTTTGGAGTTTCATTGTTCATTACAAAATCAAATGCTTTTATGAAGCCGGACTTGCCGGTTCCAGATTCTCCAATAATTACATTCACGCCCGGGTGCAATTCAAACTCTTGGTCTATCCATGAACCGAAATTTTTCAAATGTATTGATTTGAAGTGGTTGTTCATTATTTATCTTCCATTTTTTTTATGAATAACTGCATTTTAATTTCATCGTGAAGACATAATGTAAGAGAGATCCATCCAAAAATTATAACTATAAGACTATCGAAAATTATTGAATCTTGTTTTATATTGTTTTTAAAATCATGATAAATACATATAATTGACATTAAAAATCCAACTAAAATCCAACTAATTGTAAAACTTTGAATTGTTATCATTTTTATTTTTCCAATTTAGAATGTAAAAACCTGAGTTCTTTTTGCCGATAATTTTTCTTTATTTCTTTTTGCGGTTTGTTTTTTGATTTTTCTGGTTTTATTTTTAATTAATTTTTCATGATCGATTCTTTCTTGTTGAAGGATTTTTACCCATGAGTTAACTTTTTTTGGAGAAACTTTAAAAAGATAATATGGAGAATCATAAATAAACAATTTATTTATAATTTGCTTTTCAACTGTGTCCCATTTAAATTGTGTATTTTTTAATATTCCAATAGTCGCTGTTTTCTTTCCCATGACAATAAAAGACCGTTTATTGTCTTCAATTGCGCTATTCACAATCATGTCAATATCGACATCGCCTTTGAATTCGTATTTATCAATTTTTGGTTTTTTAGGAAGAACAAGTTTATGAAAATGGCTTGCTAAACTTGGCAAATCATGTTTAAAAGCTTTTGTTATATCTTTGGTGCTAAGTCTGGTTCCAATAAATTTGATAATAGCATCATCGGCAACTTTCCAATCAGAAACATCTATCTTATGATTATTATTTTTAATTTTTACTATGATAACCACCGGGATCGCACACCTGCTGAACTCGTTGAAAAGTGCCTCCGCCTGGCGGTTGGTCCTTACCAGCACCCCGATGTCGCCGGGCTGTATCTGTTTCTTTGTGGTTGTTCCATCCGTATCCTGTTTTTCGACAGTCATTGATGCATCGGCAGCGATCAGTGCACCTACCTCTTCGACCACCCAGCGCCTGATCCGCTCCTCGGCGTTGCCGGTTGACCATCGACCGGTGCCGCCTTCGGCCTGCTCAAGCTGCATGTAAACCAAACCTGCCTGCTCCGTGCCTGAATCGACCAGACGTATTGCGGCGAGCGATTCCTCTCCATTGACCGGCTGATAAACCGAGCCGCCGACCTCGATCTTGTCA
>JAQBBZ010000099.1:0-15630 GCA_032125735.1 Labilibaculum sp. | reverse complement strand
ATCATACCGACAATAATCGATGACTTTATTTTTCTAGCATCAATGCCGCTTATGTGATTTGAGCATTAATTAGTGCTGTAATTATACGTCGAATTCCACTTCCTTATGTATATAAGAACCCATATTCCATTAATCGGAGGGCGTTTTCTGTGGCGCTTTAGCTAAGCTGTATTTCTGGCATGCGGGCTACGCTTTTACAGTAGATGATTTGTATCGTTTCGCTTAGTGGCTTCATCGGCTCTTTTTGATGTTCTTAAATCCAAACTGATTTTGTTCAAAAAATGAAACGGAATTCAGTAAAGGAATAATCTTTCTATTTTTAAGCTCAATTCTTTATTTTTCAGAGAATATCTATTTTGTTCTTTTTCAATACGATACTTGTTGTAGAGATTTAGTTTAACTCAATGGGTACCTGTTTGCCTGCATAATGCTTATTTTGACCAATGCAGGCAGTGTTTTTACAAAGGATTTTTTTTCCCCGTCAATTCATATACATTTGTCCTCACTCTTTATATAAACAATCACAACGTATAATTGAATGATTCAGCAAGCAAGGACGATAGACATTCGCAAAACAGATTTCAGAAGTATTTTTGATAAGTACTTTCCCTCCTTGTGTGTTTTTGCCAATAGATTTGTGAATGACGAGGATTTGTCAAAAGATATGGTGCAGGACGTTTTTCTGAAAGTTTGGAATTCAGCAACTGAATTTGAGTCCGAGAAATCATTAAAGGTTTATCTTTATTTGGCAACAAAAAATACATGTTTCGATTACATAAAGAAAGAAAGGCGAAAAAAACAAAGCGGCGGATTAAATACAGATTTATTGCATGATGAGGTTTTTTTGAATGATGATAGCGTTATTATCGATATCATTAGAGAGGAAACCTATCGTCAGCTCGAAGAGGCGATAGGCCTATTGCCGGAAAAGGCCAGGGAGGTCGTTCTCCTCAATTTAAAATCCTTAACAAATCAGGAGATTGCTGAAGAGTTAAATATTTCTATAAATACCGTTAAAACACATAAATTGAATGCCTTTAAGAAGCTTCGTGAACTTTTAGGCCATCAGTTTGTTGTATTTCTTTTGATCGATTTTTATCAATTCTTCGAATAATATTGATTGCGGACTTTGACCCGGAATAGCTCACTCTGATACTTATCGGCATCAAATTCAGATGGTACTGAAACTATCCAATCATCCATTTTATATAAATCTGGGGCTGTGGCTTTATCAGGCATCCGCAGTTAATTGCCTTTTAAAAATTCCATAATTCTCTTTGTAATTCAGGTTTCCTAATCAATTGAATGGAATCAAACTGATCACAATCATTCGATAGGAATGTATTTGTGATTTTTTTGAAAATATAATCACAAGTCATATTGTCAGATATACAGGTGATTAGGCTTGGGTTGAATCGTTCTTGTGAAAAAAAACAAAATAAAAAGGAATTCTGACCCACCCACTTTTTAAATTTTGTCGTCTGTAGAATACAAGTGATGAATAAAACTACTTGAAATTAATATTTAGTATGAAGAAGATATCTGAAAAGATAGAAATAAGTGATTTGCTTTCCCGGTATTTGGGAACAGGTCTTGATGCCAATGAGCAGGTTTATCTTGAAAATTGGTTGAAGGAAGATGAGGCTCACCAAAGTTTGTTGGATGATTTAATTAGCACAAAAGAGAGAGCGAAACGTCTTGAATTAATCAATCGCATTAATATGGAGCATGAGTGGAAGCGTTTCCAAATGAATTCAGCACCCAAGACTATTTCGATGAAAGACAGATGGCTTGGCTTGGCCAGGTATGCGGCAGTTATTGCTCTTCCAATGCTAATCGCGGGGTATTTGCTTTTCCAAAATTATAATGCCAATCAGTTTGCTGCAAATGTACCTGTGATTGTGCCAGGTACTCAGTCTGCACATCTGATTTTGAGTAATGGAAAAAAGATTACTCTGGATGAAATGGCCTTGATCATGAAGGAAGCGAATGATGAGGTAATTATCGAAAACAAAGAAAGAACTTTGAATTACACTTCAGTAAACAAAAAAACAAAAACTCAATCGACAGCCTTTAATGAATTAATAATTGGAAAAGGAGAGGAGTATCAATTGGTTTTATCTGACGGTACCCGTGTATGGTTGAATTCTGAAACCCGATTGAAATTTCCCGTTCAGTTCGCCCATAACAGACGTGAAGTGATTCTGGAAGGAGAAGCCTTTTTTGAAGTTGCGAAAAATGCCGGCGCGCCCTTTGTTGTTAAAACCGGACCTATGGATGTTGAAGTTTTAGGAACTTCATTTAATGTGTCAGCCTATAAAGATGAGGCTAGTATTCAAACTACATTGGTGGAAGGTAAGGTGCGTGTGTCTTCTGAATATGGACAGACTTTGGAGCAGATACTGAAACCCAATGAACAGGCTGTCTTTTCTAAATCGAATAATCAAATTAAAGTTATTGAGGTGAATGCCGCTTTATATGCCAGCTGGCGTGAAGGCATCTTTGTATTTGATGAGGAAAATCTGGATGATATTCTTCGAAAGCTTTCCAGATGGTATAATATCAATGTGTTTTTTCAATCAGAAGAAGTACGGACTTATCAGTTTTCCGGAAAATTACCTCGTTTTAAAAATTGCAATGAATTGTTGGAGATGATTGAGAAAACAACTGATGTTCAGTTTACAATGAAAGAAGACAGGACTGTGATCGTAAATAAAAAATAAAAAAATACCGAGATATAGTACCAGTATATCTCGGCCATTTAGAGATAAGCATCCATATTGGATGATATGTGAACCCTAAACTTTACAAATTTATGAAAAAAATGCTTCTTTTGCGAATTCCCATTTTTGGTGGAATTCGGAGGAAATGGCTCTTTGCTATGAAAAACTTTATTCTACTATTTTTTGTGTTCAGTTTAAACGTGAACGCCAATATTCTGTCGCAGGCTCGTGTCAGTCTGGAACTGACTGATGTCAGTATTAAAACCCTGATTAATGAGATTGAATCTCAAACGGAATTAGGTTTTTTATATAACCTGAATGAAATTAAGGGAGTAGATAGAATCTCTGTTGAGGCTTATCAGGAGACAGTAAGGGAAGTTCTTGACCGAGTGTTGGAAAATACAGGGTTGACTTATGAATTGGACAGAAATGTTATTGTTATTAAACCCAATCCAACACCCAAATTGATTCTGCAAGATGGTAAACGTAGGTTGATTGGTACTATTGTTAATGATACAAAGGAAAGCTTGCCAGGGGTTTCGGTCGTTGTAAAAGGAACCAGCAATGGTGTTTCTACCGATTTTGACGGGAATTTTTCACTGGAAATACCAGATAGTGGTAATGTAACGCTTCTCATTTCTTTTATTGGAATGGAACCGCAGGAAATTGGTATTACTAATCAGGAGCGATTGGATATTGTCATGTCTGGTAGCTCAGAGCAGTTAAACGAGGTTGTGGTAACTACGGGTTATCAGAAAATTGACCGTAAGCTATTTACCGGATCTGCTCAGAAACTTTTATCAGAGGATATTAAACTTGAAGGTTCCCCTGATATTACGTCATCCCTGCAAGGTAAAGCTACTGGTGTACAGGTAAGTAATGTGTCATCCACTTTTGGTGCTGCGCCGGTTATTACTATTCGTGGGAACTCATCCATTAATGGAAATAATAAGCCACTTTGGGTGGTCGATGGAGTAGAACTTGAGGATCTTGTACAAGTGAGCGCTGACGATTTAACTTCGGGTAACTTATCAACACTTTTGAGTTCTGGTGTTGCTGGTTTAAATCCGGAAGATATTGCTGATTTCCAGATTCTGAAGGATGTATCAGCAACAGCACTTTATGGTGCGAAAGCGATGAACGGTGTGATTGTGATTACAACCAAACAAGGTAAAGAAGGCAAACTGACTGTTAATTACAGCGGGTCTGTTTCAATTAAAGACAAACCACAGTATGCCAATTTCGATATTATGGACTCAGGTTCCGAGATGTCAGTTTATCGCCAGTTATCTGATTACGGATGGGTAGATATGACCACAGTAGCTCGTGCAGAAAATTATGGGGCACTGGGTAAAATGTATGACGGCATTAACAATGGTACTGTCGCGTGGGGACCTAATGGAGGTTTAAATGAAGACTTTCTGGAGCCTTACGGCCGGGCAAATACCGATTGGTTCGATCACCTTTTTAAGAAAGGGATCACTCAACAGCATTCTTTTAGCTTGTCGGGAGGAACTAAAAACAGTTCCTATTATGCCTCAATGTCATATTATAATGATAGTGGGTACACTATTGCTGATAATGTTGATAAATATACAGCCGCTTTGAGATTACAATTTAAACCCACAGATAAATTGTCCGTAGGAATTAAATTGTCCGCTAACGTAAGAGATCAGAAAGTTCCTGGAACAAAGAACAGATCTTTCGATGCGATGACAGGAGAATATACCCGTGATTTTGATATTAACCCTTTTTCTTATGCTTTAAATGCAAGTAGAAGTATGAGAGCCTATGATGAAAAAGGAGATTTGGAATATTTCCGCAGAAGCTTTGCACCTTTTAATATCATTCACGAGTTAAGAAACAACTATGTAGATGTTGAAGTAAAGGATATTACTTTCCAGACAGATCTTGAATATGCCTTAACCAAACAGTTGAATGTACGTTCTACTTTTCAAATGCGACGTGCATCAACAGAACGAAAGCACCAGATACATGAAACATCTAATCAGGCTGAGGCTTATCGTGCTAACGGTACTCAATCGATTATCGATGCCAATAAATTGTTATTCAAGAATCCAGCTTATCCAAATTCGAATGCATATTCGATATTGCCTGAAGGTGGTTTCCTGAATGTGAGTAACGACAGATTATCACATTACTATATTCGAAATACAATTGAGTGGAGTCCCCGCATTGGCGATGATCATATTATGAATGTGTTTTTAGGGAATGAGGTAAATATTACCGACCGAGAAAGTTTTGATGATGATATCTGGGGTATTTCTTACGATAAAGGAAGTGTGGTGTCAACCCATCCTGATTTGCAACGCTACTTAAACTCTTTGGGACAGGGAAACTTTCCTTCTGACATGAGTAAGGATAGAAGAGCCTCTGTTTTTACAACAGCAGCATACACCTATCAAGGAAAATATATCGTAAATGGTTCATTCCGTTACGATGGATCCAATCAGTTGGGAAAAAGTCGCTCTGCTAGATTTTTACCCTCATGGACTGTTTCCGGAGCCTGGAATTTACATGCTGAATCATTTATGGAGGAGAATGTTTCTTTTGTAGATCATTTAAAAACTAAAGCCTCATATGGTTTTAATGGTATTATGGGACCAAATACATCAGCTGCTTTGGCTATGTATTCTTCACAAACGCTGCGGCCAAGTGATAATGAAACCTATTACTACATTTCAGATTTAGATAATGAAGATTTAACATGGGAGAAAATGTATGAGCTGAATCTGGGTATCGACTTTGCTTTGTTCAAAAATAAACTATCCGGTGAAATAGGCTATTATAAGAGGAATTCTGTTGATTTGATTGATGTGGTAAGTACTCCAGGTGTTGGAGGACGTCAGTTAAAGTATGGTAATGTGGGGGATATGGAATCTCATGGTTGGGAGTTTATGCTGAATACGAGCAATGTTAAAACGAAAGATTTTAGCTGGTCGACGAGTTTTAACTGGAACAATCATACCAGTGAGATTACAAAACTGGAGAATAACGCAATGATATCAGAGGCGATTTCTAATATTGGAGCACCATTAAAAGGTTATTCACATCGCTCTTTGTTTTCTGTTCGCTTTGCCGGACTTGACAGCAAAGGAATTCCTACTTTTTATGGCAAAAATGATGAAGTTGTTTATGATCTGAATCTTCAGAACAGAGATGATATTACATCTGTATTAAAGTATGAAGGTTCTCTTTCTCCTAAGTTTTACGGTGGTTTAACGAATAATTTTAAATACAAAAATTTTGGTCTGAACATTGGCATTGTTTACAAGTGGGGGAATGTAATTCGTTTGGATGATGCTTTTGAAGCCAGGTATACTGATTATGATTCTTTCTCAAAGGAATTGGCTAACAGATGGATGGTTCCTGGTGATGAAGCATACACTAATATCCCGGCTATTCTCGATAGAAGATCTCAGGATGTATTGGGCGGCGATAATGCTTACGATTTGTATAATAAGAGTACCGAAAGGGTTGCAAAAGGTGATTTTATCAGACTTAAGGATGTGACTTTAAGTTATAGACTTTCATCTAATGTTTTAGATAAAATAAATATCAAATCAGGATCTCTTTCTTTTCAGGCAACCAACTTGTGGTTGATGTATTCTGATGATAAGCTAAATGGTATCGATCCTGAATTTTATTCTTCAGGAGGTGTCTCTATGCCGATATCAAGAATGTACACTTTTACTTTAAATCTTGGATTTTAATACTGAAGACTTATGATTGATAATATAAAAATATTAATTCTTGTACTTGGTCTGTTTTCATTGTCAAGCTGTGATGATTTTTTTGATGAGGTACCTGATAGTAGAATTGAATTGGATGATTTGCAGGATATTGCCGATTTGGTAACCAATGCTTATCCTGCAGGGAGCTACCTGTTTTTGGAAACTATGACTGATAATGTGGGTGCTGTTCCCAGCAATTCACAAATTACGCAAATAGAAGAGGCTTTTAACTGGCAAACCATAAGCTTTGAAGGACAGGATACGCCTTCGTATTATTGGGCGAATGCCTATAATGCTATTGCTCATGCCAATCAGGCTCTGAAATCATTACAGTCAATCGATGGTGATAAATCTCAAAAAGATGCCATTAAAGGGGAGGCTTTAATGGCAAGAGCTTATGCTCACTTTATGCTTGTGAATATTTTTGCAAAACATTTCGACGCATCATCTGCTGCCGGCGATTTGGGTATCCCTTATATCAAAGAACCGGAAATGACACTGCTGGTTTCGTACGAGAGAGAAAGCGTGGAGAAAACGTACCAGCTGATTGAAGAGGATATGTTGGAGGCACTTTCATTGATCTCCAACAACTACTATGAAAATTCAGGCAAGTATCATTTCAGAAAAGAAGCTGCTTTAGCTTTTGCATCCCGTTATTATTTGTATAAAGGCGATTACGCTCTATGTATATCTTTTAGCAGGCAATTGTTAGGCGATAAATACAATGCTTCTTTTATCAAGGATTACACAGAAGTGCTGGCGGGGCAAGGACCAACAGGTAGAGCTCAAATCTTTTCTTCTCCCGGAAGTCAGAGTAATCTGTTGATTATTCGTAAGAATTTGGGCTATCAGTTGTATTACCACTATGGTTACAGAATGACCCCAGCTATACAGAATCAATTGTATTTTGGTGATGACAGATCTAACAATATGTGGTCAGCAAATGCAGATGGGTCAGCAGTATACCAGTCTAAATTCGAGCCTTTGGTAAAGAGAGCTTCTCTAACTTCATCGTCGGGATTACCTTATACCGTTCAGCCTGTACTAAGAGCCGAAGAGGTGTACTTTAACCAGCTCGAATCTATGTTTGAATTGGCTTCTCTTGAAAGCGACAGAGCCAGTCAAATCGAAATGGATGAGCCTGTCAAAGTTTCCTTGAATTTATTCTTGATCGACCGGTATAACGGTCCTGCTGACAATGCTGCTGTAACAAGCGACGATATGGATTATTTTGATGTCTTTGTCAATTTCTACCGACAAGTGTATGCTGATTTGTATCCTGATTATACAAAAGTTCCAGGTTATAAAGAGTTTGGTTATTCAGGTAATCCACTGGCAAGCTTCGATCCTGAAGTAAAGGCAGAGAGTGATGAGAAAATATACCAGGATAACAGACGTATTTTATCTCATATCCTTAGATCAGAAAGACGTCGTGAATTTGCTGAAGAAGGTTTAAGATGGTTTGATATCAAACGTCATAAATTAGAGATCACACACGTAAATGTTTCCGGAGCAACACAGGTTCTTACAGCAGATGATTCGCGTAAGGTCTTGCAAATTCCACAAACGGCCATTGCAAATGGGATGAAAGAGAATGAAATTGAGCAACCTGCAAAAGTTGCTGAGAAATTGATAAAGCTATAATTCTAAGATCATGATTAAAAATAAGATATTATTCATATTAGCTCTTGTCATTAGTATGGCAACCTCTTGTTCTAAAGATGATGAGCTTAATTACGGGAAGAGGGTAGTTACAGAATCTGATGATGAGATTGATTTGTTTATGAAAGACCATTTTCTGGACAAATATAATTGTGCAATTCGCTGGAAATGGGACGATAAGTTTGTTGCCATTGATTATTACGTTTCTCCACCTATGAGAGATGTCGTGATCAAAACGGCTGAAATGGTTGAAAACTTCTGGGTAAAACCATTTATTGAGTGTTCTGAAGGAGGTAAAGTATTTATCGAGAAGAATTTTCCTCCTGAGATTGTATTCATCGGATCTGAAATTTTAAATGAGAACGGAACCGAAACTCTTGGTTTTGCCGAGGCAGGTGTTCGTATCACGCTTACAGAGTTAGATCAATATAACCTTAAGAATAAAAAGTGGTTGCAGACACAATTGCATACCATTCATCACGAATTTACGCACATTGTGCATCAAACCTACAAGCTACCATTGGGTTTTGAGGAAATTTCAGGTTCATTTTATTCCGGAAATTCATGGACAACATTAGTCGATTATAAAAGAGATAGTAAGGGTGCGGTGATACGCGATGAAGATGGTGATCCAGTTTTTGATCATTCGCCTGCTATAAAAAGAGGTGTGACTACCGCATATGGCACAACTAATGAGTACGAGGATTTTGCTGAATTGGTATCCAATTACATCATTACCGATGCTCAGGAATTCTCTGACATGTATACACCTGTATCAGAAACAGCTATTCAAGAGAAAGTTGTGAAAGTATATAATGATATTATTGCCGATAAGTTTAATCCTGACCTTGCACAAATTAAAATGGATGCTGTTTATAAAGCATTGAATGAAGGTAAGAGTTTTCCTGAAGCCATGGCTGCCGGTGATCAGGCGATACACGAATATGCTATCAGGAAAAGTGTTGAGAAATCAGAAGAGCTGAAGGCTTTAAATGCTGGGAAAACCATGATCATGGAAAAACTGGAAATGACTTTTGATTATTACCGAAAAAACTTTGATGTTGATTTAGAGAACTTAAGAGACATTGTTCAGGAAAGAATTGTTAACGCACAAAATAAGGAGGAATAAGAAATGAATAAATTGATTTATACAGGAATATTACTTGTTTTAATCATGTTTTCGGCTTGTTCGGAAGATGATTTTGAAAACAAATTTGACAAGAGTCCTGAGGCAAGAGTCGCAGAGGTGAACCAGTCTAATATGGATATCTTGGTAAATGCTGAAAATGGTTGGTTAGGTTATTATGGTTCGGTTGAGAATGTTGGAGCTTGGGCTGTAGCTATGAAATTCAATAAGGATGGATGGGTGAAAATAAAGTCTGACAGCATTGGAATTATCCCATTGAAATCGTTTAGCTCTGAGTTAACTTTTAATGTGAACACCACTCAAACGACTAATCTGGTTTTTGAATCCTCTTGCATATTCAATATTTGGCATGCTTTAAAAGTAGAGAAACAAACGTCGAATGGTGGTTCATCTGTAGCTCCATTAGGCGGAGGTGAATTTCAGTTTGTCATCAAAAACGCAACATCAGAAAGAGTTGAGCTTATGAGTTTAACGGATAAGGGAGAATATAAAACTTCTCTTGTTCTTACAAAAGCGACTGCTGAGGATTGGAATTTCGATAATGAAAAGCAGGCTGAGATGAAAAATATGATTAAGGATGGTTTTACTTCAACCAACTTTTTCCGTAATGTTTCGGTTGACGGTGTTGAGTACTCAGGACAGTTTAGAGTGGATGAAGAATTCAGACTGGCAACATTCGATCACCTTGACGGAGATCAGATTAAGAGCTCAAAACATCGTATTGCCATAACTGAGACAGGTTTTGTTTTGCTTGATTCATTGAAGATAAATGATGATATCAAATTAACCAAATTCTTTTATAATAAAGAAGCCGATGTATTTGAATCGACCGATATGGGAAGTCAGACCAAAATTCATTATTCGAATACTCCTGGAATCATTTATTTCCCTTTTGTTGATGAGTGGGGATTTAAAGATGGTAAGGAAGTGGATTGTACCATGGATTATTCTGTAATGAATGGTTTTAAAGGAACTGTTTCTCAGGAATTCTATGATTTGTGTGCTCCGGTTCGCATAGCCGATGGATTGAAAAATATCGATTTCTATATGAATAATGAGAAAAATCCAAGTGGGAGTCCAACAACTATTTCATTAAAATATTGGAAGAATGTAATCCCACCTTACGGATATCGAAGTATTATTGTTGACATCCCTGTTGAGGTGATTCGTGAGAAGAATACACGTGTGATTTTCAAATTAAAGGATGATTACAGAAAAGCCTATAGAGAGGATATCGAACACATCGATATGATTTCTCCGGATAGTGCTGAAGAATTGATGGAACTTTTAACCAGCGAAGAAGGTTTTTATCTAATGCCTGATGTTTATTTCTCGAAGTATGACAACCAAGCCTATCAGGTTGTAGTGCTTGTTAGTGTTGCTAAACCAGAATACCGTTTTGTGACTGAATATCTGGAGTTTATTAGAGCTGATAAGGATTAGTATAAAAAACAATCCGTGTTTTTTTAATTCAATTTTAAATTATATAGAAGTAGTATGTCTATGTGGTATAGGCATACTACACCCATTAACCAACCCAAATAATTATAAAGAATGAAAAATCTTTGGAAATTTTCCCTGATCGCTTTAGCGATGTTAAGCCTTGTATCGTGTGAAGATGATGAGGCCAAAAATATGGAGCCTACAGCTCCAATAACATTAAGTCCTGCCAATGAGGCCGTGAATGTGGCTAAAACAGTTACTTTAAACTGGAAAACAAGTGAAGATCCTGAAAAAACAATGGTGAAATATACCTTGTTTGTTGGAACAAAGGCTGAGCTTGTCGATGAAGATATTAAAGCTAAAGATCTTACCGAAACAGATTATGAAGTCACCTTAAATGGACATACGACTTATTATTGGAAAGTAATGGCTAAAGATACTGAAGGTTTAGCGGCAGAAAGTGCTGTCTTTTCTTTTACAACTGACAATAGTGCACCAGCTAAATCTGTTGGATCTTTCCCGGCGCACGAAGCTGTTGATGTTGTAAAAACAGTTGCATTTGCATGGACTGCAGCTACTGATGCAGATGGCGATGCCATTAAGTATGATTTATTCGTGGCTGAAACTAATGTTTTTGCTGATGCTGATAAAAAAGCTGCAGATATCACTGTTAATACTTTCGAAGTAGCCGACCTTAAAGCGCATACTCAGTATTTCTGGAAAGTTGTTGCCAAAGATGCTCAGGCTGTTAGTGTTGAGTCTGATATTTATAGCTTTACGACAAGAAATGTATTGCCAACAAAATCTGAAATCATCGACGTTGCTGAGACGCTTGTTAGCGGGAAAATCAATCTTTTAATTAAGTGGACTGCTTCTACAGATGCTGATGCTGATATTGTAAAGTATGATCTATATCTGTCTGCTGACGGTAATTTTGAAGTTTCAGATATTGTAGCTTCTGATGTGACAGAAACAGAGTATGCTGCAGCAGATGCCTCTGGATATACCAACTATAGTATTAAAGTGGTGAGTAAAGATGGATTTGGTGAGCTTGCCAGTGAGGTGAAAATGCACAAGACCAAAATGCTGGACGGTGAAATTTATCTTGAAGAAGGGACTTTTACAGATACGCGTGATAATCACGAATACAAAACGGTTACTATTAATGGGACAACTTGGATGGCTGAGAATTTAGCTTACTTACCATACTTCGTTAATGAAACTCAAGATGAGAAAAAGTGTTCGGTTTATGGTGCCCCAATTGTTGCGCCAAGTGGAGTAAGTGGTTTTATAATGCCAACTATTGAAGATGCAAAAGCTCATGAAAATTTTGCCAAATATGGTGTGATGTATTCTGCATACATGTTGGAAGATCTTGCTCCGGAAGGATGGCATGTTGCTACTGATGAAGAGTGGATGGAATTAGAGAAACTTAGCGGTATGTCTCAGTCAGATGCTGAATATTATGGAACATCATATAAGGGAGAAACGCTTCATAAATTTTTGAGTACAGATGCTGGTTGGACGAATGCTACTGCTCCTACAGATGAATTGAAATTAAATATTAAACCAGGTGGTTACAATAAAGTTCTTGAAGATGCTGGAGAAATGAGTTATACGTATTTCTGGTCAAATTCATCAGTATTGAGTTGGTCAGGTGCTAAAGCATATTTAGCCAGAGCATTTTCTGCTTCCAAGACTGGCATACAAAAAAACACCAAATCGAGTACATACAGAATGTACGTTCGTTTGGTGAAAGATAGTGAGTAAGTGTGTTGGATTTTAGTTCTCTTTTTGAGACACTATCCCGCAAAGTATGTAAGTGATATTTCAAGGGTCAGACTTTACCAAAGTCTGACCCTTTTATTGTAAAACATCTTTACTGATTAGTATATGCTTAATCAGAAATAAGACATTCTGAATGGATTACTTATCTCTTGTATCTCTATAATCTAATGCATTAACAATTATTAACGTTTATTTTGAGCAAACTTTTCACCCTAACTGTGTTTGTACTTGTCTTTAGTATAATTAGAATAGTAAGTAAGAGTAAAAATCACAACTAAATATAGATGAAAATGAATAGAAAAATTACACTTGCAGCACTCTTACTGATGATGGTAAGCAGTGTATCATTCGGACAAATTTTGACTCCGGCGAAGTGGAAAGTAGAGTTGTCGACGAAAGAGATTAAGGTGGGCGACAAAGTTGATATTATTTTTAAAGCAACAATTGATAAATCGTGGCATGTATATTCAAATGATTTCGATCCTGAATTGGGACCTATTTTAATTGAATTTGATTTTGATGAGGATGTAAGTTATGAGTGCATTGGTAAGGTGAAACCAATTAATGCAAAAAAGCACTTCGATAAGATTTGGGATGGAGAAGTAAGCTATTTTGAGAGTACTGCCGAAATGCGTCAGCAAATAAAGGTGAAGAGCCTGCCATTAAAAGTGGAGGGAACCTTCGACTTCCAAACCTGTTCCGATGTAAGTGGACAGTGTGTAATGGGAGATGATGAGTTTGATATTACTTATCCGGCTAAATAAAATTATGGTCAAGAATTTTAATCACACCAAATACTTTACAGGAGTTTAATTAATTAGCATATCGATTAAATAACTGGATTTAAAGAGGCTGTCTCGGAACTACGAAACAGCCTCTTTTTATATTTGTACAGAACCTTTGGTATTGTATTCTTATACCGATTAGTATTTCATGTGAGCCATAAATTAGCAAGCTCATCTACAGCTTAACTCAACATTCATCGGCATTATACCATTTAGCTTTATAGCTCAAACTATAGTCAATTTGGTAATTTATAGTAGGAAAACAATTTATTTGATGTGAAATAAGAATATTATACCATTTTAAAATCAAAACCAGTCGGTAGAATGCCGATAGATACTGATAATCAATATCCAGCTTGCGCAGATAGGGATTATTTCAATACAAATCGGGATTATTTTTTTAACTGGTCTAAAATTAATTTTAGAACCCAAACAAAGAAGTGTATTTAATGAAACACGAACCAAAATGCACATTTTTGTTGCAATCCGATAAAAAAAACATCACTAACACTTTAGCTTTTATGGAATCGTGATTTTTATCTAATCTAGATTGTAATCATTTTTCATTTGGATAGATTATCAGTGTAATTACATTCGTTTTAGTAAACAAAATAACAATAATAATGATCATCTTGCTTCTTGTAAGAGCTTAGTAATTAACAAATTTTAGCATTTTTTTTCATGTAAGCTTTCACCCTATTGCCGGTTTTGGTTGTCTCTACAGTAACAAGACAGAATTAAAAGAAGAATCAAATAAACTAAATCAACTCAATTGCATTGAATGATGTTTGAAAAACTAACATTCAATTTATAAAAAGATTAAAAAATGAAATTGAAATTTACAGTTCTTGCCATTCTGATGGTAATGTTTAGCGGATTTTCATTTGGACAAGTTTTACAACCTGCCAAGTGGAAAGTTGAGTTTTCGAATAAAGAGGTTAAGGTAGGTGATCAGTTGGATGTTGTTTTTAAGGCTGCCATTGATAAAACCTGGCATGTATACTCAAACGATTTTGATCCGGAGTTGGGGCCCATTTTAATAAAATTCAATTTTACTGAAAATTCATGCTATGAAAGAGTAGGCGATGTAAAGCCTGTAAATGCTCATAAGCATTACGATGAAATTTGGGGAGGTGAAGTAAGTTACTTCGAAAATGAAGGCGAAATGCGCCAGACCATTGCGGTGAAAGAATTACCCTTGAAAGTTTCAGGTAGTTTCGAATATCAAACTTGTTCAGATGAATCAGGACAGTGTGTGATGGGTGATGATGAGTTCAACTTGAAAATTGGTGCGGTCTCAAAAGTTGCACAAAAAGTTGAAACGGAAGCGTCTGCACCTGTTAATGACTCAAAAGCTAAAAAAGGACTTTGGGCAGTATTTATTTTTGCCTTTTTAGGTGGTTTAGCGGCAATTTTCACACCCTGTGTGTTTCCTATGATTCCAATGACAGTAAGCTTCTTTATGCACAGCAGCGAGAATAAGGCGAAAGGCAGAATGCAGGCTTTCTTTTATGGAGCTTCAATTATTGCAATATATACTTTTATTGGTACTCTGCTTGCAGTTGTAATGGGGCCTGGGTTTGCGAACTTTCTTTCTACACACTGGGTGCCAAATATTTTATTCTTTTTAATTTTTATGGTGTTTGCAGCCTCATTCTTCGGGATGTTTGAAATTACCATGCCGAGTTGGATGGTGAACAAGTCTGTTTCAAACGAAGATAAAGGTGGTTTAATGGGTGCTTTCTTTATGGCATTTACATTGGTTTTGGTTTCATTCTCATGCACAGGCCCTATTGTAGGAGCTATTTTGGTTGCTTCGGCAGGTGGTGAAGTATTGATGCCAATTATTGGGATGTTGGGATTTTCAACAGCATTTGCATTGCCATTTACCTTGTTTGCAATTTTCCCGGGATGGCTAAACAAAATGCCAAAATCGGGTGGATGGTTAAATTCGGTAAAAGTAGTATTGGGTTTTATCGAAGTTGCTTTGGGGTTAAAATTCTTAAGTATTGCCGATCAAACTTACCATTGGGGAATTTTAGATCGCGAAATCTACCTTGCAATTTGGATTGTAGTGTTCGCCTTAATGGGCTTCTATTTGTTGGGTAAATTAAAATTTTCTCACGACAGTGATATCAAGTTTATTAGTGTTCCTCGCTTGATGTTATCCATTGCAACTTTTTCATTCGTAATATACATGATTCCGGGTCTGTTTGGAGCTCCATTGAAAGCACTTTCAGGATATATTCCACCACAGGCAACTCAGGATTTTGACATCAATCAAATTGTACGAAATAATGCGGGGAATGGTGGGGCTGATCATCAGG
>JAQBBZ010000098.1:0-7448 GCA_032125735.1 Labilibaculum sp. | reverse complement strand
AAAGTAAAACCTCCGGCTGCTACTAATTTGCAACTGGAGGTTTCTTTGTTGACATGCTAATGTCCAAAATTTTTAAACTAGTTTTTGCCTTAGAGGGAAGAATGATTTTTTTACATTGAACAAATATCATTGTAATAATCTGAGTTTAGTATTGGTTTATGCTGTCTTCTCGAAATTTTACTAAGATTAATAGTTCGAAAGAGCTGTTCATTTTTTCTTACGCGTATTTCGTTGCCTTTCTCGGTAGCTATCGGGAGGAGTCGAAGGCAGGAGTAATTCTTGCTACTAGCGATTAACAATATTTATAGTTTTACTGCATATTTTAAATATTGTTTATTAGATTATTTCTATAAATTTGATCGGCTCAGTAATATAGAATCTTCTGGCTATCTAAGACTAGGTTGAAATAAACTCAACTATAGAACACAGTATTAATTAATCACGCAAGAATGAAACGTATTCTCTTTTTAACTTTTTATTTAAGTCTATCGCTTTTTGCTAACTCTCAGAGTTTATGGAATGAAGCTTATAACAAACATCTTATTCCTATCACTACAACAGATACTAATGTAAAATCCAATGACGATCTACTGAAGCTAGATGGGATTATTGGCAACAAAAAAATAGTAGCCTTAGGTGAGGCCACTCATGGCACAAAAGAGTTTGTTACCACCCGACATCGTTTAATTAAGCACTTGGTTACCAAGCATGATTTTAGGGTTTTTGTGATGGAGGATAATTATGCAATGACTTGTGAAATAGATAAACATCTAAGTAAAGAGAATTCAGAAAGTTTTGATCCGGATATTATAAGAAAATGGGTTCCTGCATGGCGAAATACGGAAATCCAAAATATATTAAGATGGATATATAATTTCAATAAGGATAGGAAGAAAGATGATATGATTAAAGTTTATGGTTGTGATCCTCAAAATTATTATTCGCCCGTTCATAAATTATTGACTGAACTTAAAAACAAGGACTTGCTAACTGATGAGATTGAGGAAGGTTTAAAGACATTACAGCAATACAATGGGCGTAAAGAGATGGGAAAGTCCCAGAAACAGCTTATTTATGGAATGCTTGATTCTTTACAGAGCTTATTTTCTAATATAGATGTTGAAAAGGATAAGTCGTTAAAACAGTTGGAGTTAACAGCCAGAACATTAGAGCAATCTGTAGATTTACTTTTTTCTAAAGGATTTATAAGAGCTATTAAACGAGACAAGTATATGGCAGAAAATTGTGAGCACATTTATAAAATAGAGAATAATAAAAAAATGATTGTTTGGGCACACAATCAACATATTGCTAATATGTCTGATAATTCAGCTAAACCCCCTATGGGGAAACACCTGAAGAAATTTTTTCAATCTGATTATTTTGCACTCGGCTTTGCATTTTATGGAGGATCATACACAGCTTATAATCCTGCTGAGAAGAAAATCATGGCTTGCCCAGCTGGTGAACCCAACGAAAAATGTATTGATATTGAATTTGCCAAAGCTCAATATTCCAATTTCTTTATCGATTTTACAAATCCTACTGTTGTAGAAAGTATGTCCAATCTACTTACAAAGAAGGTTTGGTCGAGAAGTGCAGGATCTGTCTATTATCAAGATGGTGAAAATCTTAATTATCGAAAGCATGTGTTGAGTAAAAGTTACGATGGTTTAATCTTTATTAGGAACACAAGCGCTACCTCTTATATCCCTTATACAGTTCAATAATCAAATTTAGATTCAGATAAATAAATTGTATTTATATGCAAAGGGGCAGTTCGAAAGAGCTGTCCCTTTTTCCAAACTGTCTTTATAAACTAATTAAACTACAATCTCTAAATAGTGACTGAGCGCGTTGCATTGAGCGAAGTTGAAATGTAGTCGAAGTTAGGAGAGGTGGCGGGCTCTGCTTGGTCGAGTGGTTTTTGCTGTATCCTTACATTTTATTGTAAAAAAGTAAAACCTCCGGCTGCTACTAATTTGCAACTGGAGGTTTCTTTGTTGACATGCTAACGTCTAAATTTTTAATAAATGCAAGCTTTCGCTTTAATGCGAAGGCTGTTTTTTCGTTCAAATGGGACCATCTACTTCGGCGGACGTCTATTTTTCCATAAAAAGGAGACCTTCTGTTTCGACGGATGAATGTTTCTTTATAAAAAAGGGACCATCTACTTTGGCGGACGGCTATTTTTCCATAAAAAGGAGACCTTCTGTTTCGACGGATGAATGTTTCTTTATAAAAAAGAGACCATCTACTTCGGTGGATGACTGTTTTCTCATAAAAAAGAGACCATCTGCTTCGGCGGATGAATGCTTTTTCATAAAAATGAGACCTCCTGCTTCGGCAGATGAATGTTTCTTTATAAAAAGGAGACCTTCCGCTTCGTCATATGGATGTTTTCTCATAAAAAAGAGACCATCTGCTTTGGCAGATGAAGCTTTCTTCACCAAAAAGAGGGCTTCATTTGTGCCAAACCCCATTACCGGTTAGAAACAATACTTGTTCTCTTCAATCAATTTACCCGCAATTAACCGGCGCTTTTCTTTGCTGTTGAGGCCAGAGTGCTTGGTGAATCGTTTCAAACCTAAAAGCATCATGCGCAATTCATCGCCCTGCGCGATTGAGTTTGTTGCATCTTTGGCATTTTTATGAATACGATCGGCCGCATCATAAAAAAAGACCTCACACATGGCTATTTGTTCTGTGCATGCTTCTTCGCCTTTAAATTCAATCAGCTTTTTTACACGCAATAAAAGTGATTCTGCCTGATAGCAATCGATAATGATATCAGAAATATTCATTAAAATTTCCTGCTCATCGCTTAGCTTTTGCATGAATTTTTGGGCTGAAGCACCTGCAATTAACAGGGCACTTTTCTTAAAGCCGGCAATTAATTTGCTTTCTCGGGCCAACAGGGATGTATCTTCTTCACCAAAATCAGGAATAGACATTAATTCTTTGGAAACATCTTGGGCTGCCGATAGCAGTGGCAATTCATTATTAAAAGCTTTGCGCAACAAGAAGTCAACAATCAGCATTCGGTTGATCTCGTTGGTTCCTTCAAAAATCCGATTGATTCGGGAATCACGATAGGCACGCTCCATTGGTGCTTCGGATGAATAGCCCATACCGCCGTAAATTTGAACGCCTTCATCGGTTACATAGTCTAAAGCTTCCGATCCGGCCACTTTTAGAATGGCGGCTTCGGTAGCAAATTCTTTTTGAGCCTGAATCACTGCTTTTTCTTTCGGCATTCCTTCCTCTAGTAAATGAAGCATTGTATTTTGAATGTCGTTGCTGCAACGGTAAATGGCCGATTCAACCGCATAGGTTCGAATTGCCTGTTCTGCAATTTTGTATTGTATGGCACCAAAATTACCAATGGTCCGTCCGAATTGTATTCGCTCATTGGCATAAGTAATTGAATGGCTAATTATTTTTTTGCCAGCACCCAAAACGGCGGCGGCCAATTTTATCCTGCCGTTATTCAGAATATTTAAGGCAATTTTAAAGCCTTCGCCCCGTTCGCCAAGCAGATTTTCTACCGGAACCTTACAATCTTCGAAAAACATCATACAGGTCGATGAGCCTTTAATGCCCATCTTTTTTTCTTCCAGTCCGAGCTTGATGCCATTAAATGTTTTCTCAACAATAAACGCACTAAGGTTTTTATCATCATCGATTTTGGCAAAAACGGTGTAGATATCTGCAAAGCCGGCATTGGTAATCCACATTTTTTGTCCGTTTAAAACATAGTGAGAACCATCAGCCGAAAGTGTGGCTTTACTTTTACCTGAGTTGGCATCCGAACCGGCTCCGGGTTCAGTTAAGCAATAGGCTCCTTTGGCTTCGCCGCTTGCCAGCAATGGCAAATATTTTTCCTTTTGTTCCTGCGTTCCGTAATACAAAATTGGCAGAGTGCCAATTCCCACATGTGCAGCGTAGGCAACAGCAAAAGAGCTGTAGGTTCCCATAATTTCGGTACTCAGCATCGATGTATTCAAATCCTGACCGAAACCACCGTATTCTTCCGGAATGGCAATTCCCAGTAAGCCTAATTCTCCCGCTTTATCCATTAAGGAAGTCATTAATCCTTCTTTCTGACTGTCGATTTCATCCAGCAGAGGAAGAATTTCCTTTTCCTGAAAATCACGACAAGTTTCCATGATCATTTTTTGCTCCTCCGAAATTTCTTCGGGGATGAAAATATCCTGAGGACTGGTTTCTTTCACTAAGAATTGTCCGCCTTTTACTGTTTTTATCTTTTCCATATTGTTTTATTTTACAGTTAGCAGTAAACAGTAATCAGTGAAGGCTGTTTTTCTTGAATTTACTTTCACCTTTTACCTTAATCCTTTTTCCTTATAATAATTCAAAAATTCCTGCAGCTCCCTGTCCCGAACCAACACACATGGTTACCATGCCGTATTTTTGCTTGCGCTTTTTCATTTCGTGAAGCAATTGCACGGATAATTTTGTGCCGGTACAGCCAAGCGGATGCCCAAGAGCAATAGCACCGCCATTTACATTGATGATTCCAGGATTCAGGTCCAACTCTTTTATCACGGCAAGTGCCTGTACTGCGAAGGCTTCGTTCAGCTCAATCTGTTCTATTTGATTCATTGCTAAACCCGATCGTTTCAAAAGCTTTGGAATAGCCTCCACCGGCCCAATTCCCATGTGTTTGGGTTCTACACCGGCTACGGAGTAGGAAACGAAGCGGGCTATCGGCTCTACATTCAGCTGTTGCAGCATTTTTTCGGATACCACCAAAACAAATGCAGCACCATCCGAAGTTTGTGAGGAGTTTCCTGCGGTAACACTTCCTCCCTGCGCAAAAACGGGTCTTAATTTACTCAAAGCCTCTTCTGTTGTTCCCAATCTGGGCCCTTCGTCCAAACTAATTATGTGCTCTCTGCTTTGAGCTTTGTCGTCTCCATTAACAAAAGTCTCTAACACGTGAATGGGAACAATTTCATCTGCAAAACGATTTTGAGCCAATGCTTCCAGTGCTTTTCGGTGCGAGTGAAAAGCAAATTCATCCTGCTCTTTGCGCGATATGTTGTACTTCACTTGCAGGGCTTCAGCAGTAATTCCCATGTTCCAGTACCAATCGGGGTGCGATTTTGCAATGCCCAGATTCGGCACCAAGCGCCATCCGCCCATGGGCATCAGCGACATCATTTCAACGCCACCAGCAAAAATACAATCGGCCAGGCCAGCTTCAATTTTGGAAGCCGCAATGGCAATGCTCTCCAATCCCGATGAGCAATACCGGTTCACGGTCATCCCCGGAACCTGCACATTATCCAATCCCAGTAAGGCAATCATTCGGCCAACGTTTAAGCCTTGTTCCGCTTCAGGTGTTGCATTTCCTACAATCACATCATCCACCATTGTGGGATCCAAATTTGGAATCTCTTTTAGGATGTGCTGAACCACCTGGGCCGCCAAGTCATCGGGACGAATGAATCTTAGGTTTCCTTTTTTTGCTTTGCCTACAGGGCTTCGGTAGGCGGCTACTATATATGCGTTCATATTTTAGTTTTAAGTAGTTAGTACCGGGTATTTAGTTTCGAAGAATTTTACCTTTTTGCAGCAGACTTTGCATTCGTTCCAAGGTTTTCTTTTGCTGACATAGTTTCACAAAAGCAATTCGCTCCAGATTCAAAAGGTAGTTCTCAGAAACTTCTGCAGGTTCGCTTAATTCTCCACCACTCAATACTTTTCCAAGTTCTATGGATAGATGTTTATCGTACTCCGAAATGTAATTGCCAACTTCCATGCCGTCAGCTCCGGAATAAACCAACGCCAGTCCTTCTGCACCCAATACGCGAATGTCTTTGGTTGGAAGAGGAGGAGTGTAGCCTTTTTCGCACATCAACAGAGCCGCTTTTTTCGCATATAACAATTGATGCTTTCTGCTTACAATTACTTCATCAACGTCTTTGCGTAGGTAACCTAATTCAAAGGCTTCATATCCCGATGTTGATACTTTTGCTTGTCCGATAGTCAGGAATTTCTCTCGGAAACGGTTGGTTCTAATGTCATCTGCAGCCATTTCTTTCGACAGGCGATAGGCAAATTCTTTGGTGCCACCACCGGCAGGAATTACACCAACACCCAATTCAACCAATCCCATATAGGTTTCGGCATGAGCAATCACCTTATCGGAGTGCATGCAGACTTCACATCCGCCACCCAGTGTCATTCCATGCGGAGCGGCAATTACTGGTACCGATGCATATTTTAGTTTCAGCATGGTATTTTGGAAAGTTCTTACAACCATGTCCAGTTCCTCAAATTCCTGTTCGATGGCCAGCATAAATACCAGACCGATGTTTGCCCCGGCAGAGAAATTTTCTCCTTCGTTGGAGATGATCAGGGCTTTGTATTCCGTTTCGGCCAGCTCAATGGCTTTGTTAATTCCCTGAATAATCTCACTTCCAATAGTATTCATTTTGGTGTGAAATTCCAGATTAATGACGCCATCACCCAAATCGATAATACTGCATCCCTCGTTGCTCCATATGCTATGGGTAGGACGAAGGTTATTCAGAAGTACCAATTCCTCTGTTCCCGGAATTGTGAGATAATTATGAGTTGAGATATCAAAGAATTGCTTATTGCCATCTTTCAATTGATAAAACGTTAAGTCTTTCTCAGCCATTTTATAAATCCATTCAGCCGGTTTATATCCCAATTCTTCCATCAGTGGAATGGTCTTTTTCAATCCCAGAGCATCCCATATTTCGAATGGCCCCATTTCCCAAGCAAAACCTGTGCATATGGCTTCATCTATTTTATAAATTTCATCGGATATTTCAGGAATTCGGTTCGATACATAGGCAAACAATCCCAAAAACAATTTGCGGTAGAATTGACTGACTTTTCCTTCTCCTTTTAACAGTAATTTAAATCGGTTGTTCAGATGAGGAATGGCTTTTGCAGCCTCAAATTCGGCAAATTTTATTTGTTGTTTTTCTTGATATTCAAAGCTGGATAAGTTCAGGCTAAGGATCTCAGTGATGCCTTCTTCATTTTTGATCTTTTTATAAAAGCCTTGTCCGGTTTTTGATCCCAGCCATTGGTTTTCCATTAATTTCTGAATGAAATCAGGAATCTCAAAAACATCTTTAGATTCATCATGAGCAAGTGCTTTTTTCAGGTTTTGAGCCACAGCATTATCAACTGTAGCATCTATGAATCGACGACCTTCAATATGTGTTGCAGCTCTTGAACGATATCTTACCGATCCCTTTTCTGTAGATGTATTATAATACCGATTCTCTACACTTGTAGTAATTGGATTTACAGACCTATAGGTTCCGGACAAACCAAAATGCATTATATTTTCCTTGTGAAATGGAGAAAAAACTAATCATGATGTCATGCCAAAATCCTCATCTTGATTGCTTAAAGTATAATTTACATAACTACCAAAC
>JAQBBZ010000097.1:0-5924 GCA_032125735.1 Labilibaculum sp. | reverse complement strand
GCGGCACAGTTCCTTGCATTAACAAATATTTTGGAGGTTGGCGATAATTTCGTAAGCGCTTCTCAAATTTACGGAGGAACATACAATCAGTTTAAAGTTCAGTTTAAAAAGTTGGGCATAGAGTGTCGCTTTGTCGATATCGATGAGCCAGATACCATTATTCCTTTGATTGATGAAAAGACCAAAGCGATTTATGTAGAGTCCTTGCCAAATCCAAAATTCTCAATTCCAGATTTTGAAAAGGTATCGGCAATAGCCAAAAAATACGATCTTCCACTTATCGTGGATAACACTCTTGGAGCAGGCGGATATTTATTCCGTCCGTTGGAACATGGAGCCAATGTTGTTGTTGAGTCGGCAACCAAATGGATTTGTGGACATGGTACTGCAGTAGGTGGAGTAATTGTTGATGGAGGAAACTATAACTGGGGAAATGGAAAGTTTCCACAGTTTACTGAGCCTTCAGAAGGATATCATGGATTGGTGTTTTGGGATGTTTTTGGTACTGATGGGCCATTTGGGAACATTGCATTTGCCATTCGTGCCAGAGTAGAAGGTTTACGAGATTACGGCTGTAGCCAGAGTCCATTCAATTCTTTTCTTTTATTACAAGGATTAGAAACACTTTCACTTCGTTTAGATCGTCATGTTGAAAATACAGTAGCTTTAGCCAAATGGTTAGAGCAGCAAGATTGGGTTGAGCAGGTAAATTATCCTGGCTTGCCATCAAGTCCTTACTACGAAAGAGCGCAAAAATACTTCAAGAAAGGTGCTGGTTCAGTTTTAACTTTCAAGGTTAAAGGTGGAAAAGAGCTTGCCGATAAATTGGTTGATGGTGTGGAACTACTTTCGCATGTGGCCAATTTGGGAGATGCAAAATCATTGATTATTCATCCAAGTTCAACCACTCACGAACAGTTGAGTCTGGAAGAGCAAAAAGCTTCGGGTGTTGAGCCAGGTTTGCTTCGTATTTCGGTAGGTATCGAACACATCGAAGATATCAAAGCTGACATCAAGCAAGCTGTTGAGAAAGCAATTAATACAGAGACAATCAATTAGTTTTTATAGTCAAATCCCAGTCGGAAATTTTTTAGTCGGATTTTCGGCTGGGAACTTAATGTTTCGCTCAAGAATATCTTGGGTGAGATTTTCACAAAGCTCAAAACAACAAACAAAACAAAATCAATAAACAGTGAATCCAGAATGTTACATCCATAAAGAAGGTTTACAACTTGAATCAGGGGAGTGTCTGAAAGAGTTGGAACTTACCTATCACACCTATGGGGAATACGATCCTCAAAGGAATAATGTGATTTGGGTTTGTCATGCTCTTACTGCTAATTCGGATGTTTTCGATTGGTGGGAAGGATTATTTGGTGAAAATGATTTTTTCAATCCGAAAGATTACTTCATAGTTTGCGACAATACTCTTGCTTCTTGCTACGGTTCAACAGGACCACTTTCAAAAAATCCGGACAACGGACAGGCATATTATCATGATTTTCCACAACTAACAGTTCGAGATTTGGTGGGTTCGCATGAAATTTTGAGAAAGCATTTAAAAATAGAACGTATTCATATGATGATTGGCAGCTCGCTTGGAGGCATGCAGGCCATGGAGTGGGCTTATCTGTTGAATGGGAAACTGGACAATTTGGTGATATTGGCCTCCAATGCGAAACATTCTCCATGGGGAATTGCTTTTAACGAATCGCAAAGAATGGCAATTGAAGTGGATTCAACTTGGACAGAATCGAATGATAAAGCCGGTTTGAATGGCATGCGGGTGGCAAGATCGATTGCTTTACTTAGTTACAGATCCTATGCGACTTACGATCATTCTCAGCAGGAAAATGAAGAAGGCAAAACAGATCATTACCGGGCAAGTTCCTACCAAAGATACCAGGGAGAGAAATTGGCCAGAAGATTTAATGCCTATTCGTATTGGAATCTTTCAAAAATAATGGATAGTCATGATATTGGCCGTGGAAGAAATGGTCTGGTTTCAGCTTTGAACGAAATCAAATCAAGAACATTGGTGATTGGTGTAAATTCCGATCAGATTTTTCCAATTCAGGAGCAACGGTTTATTGCGAATAATATTCCAAATGCAGAATTCCTGGAAATCAATTCAATTTACGGGCATGATGGTTTCCTTTTGGAGCAAGAACAATTAACCCAAGTATTAAAAACATTCTTAAGCGATAGCAAAACTAATGAGTAAAAAATTAAAAATAGGCGTTTTTGGCTACGGTGTTGTAGGTTCTGGATTGGCTCACGTTCTTAAAAACAGCAAAGGTTTAGATGCATCTATCGTGAAAGTTTGTGTGAAAGATGCGGGAAAAATTAGAGATATAGATCCTGAATTATTGACTACCGATTCTGATGATATTTTAAATGATCCGGAAATAAATGTTGTTGTGGAATTGATTGATGATGCCGATGCGGCTTATTACATTGTGAAAACAGCCATGCAAAACGGAAAGCATGTGGTTTCTGCCAATAAAAAGATGTTGGCTTACCATATCGAGGAGTTGATTCAATTGCAATGGCAATACAAGGTTTCCTTTTTGTACGAAGCTTCGGCATGTGGAAGTATCCCGATTATCAGGAATTTAGAAGAGTATTACGACAATGATTTGTTGCAATCGGTGAGTGGAATTCTGAACGGATCCTCAAATTATATCCTGACAAAGATTTTTAATGAGAATTTGGATTACAATTTGGCTTTAAAAGAAGCTCAGGATTTGGGTTTTGCAGAAAGTGATCCAACTTCGGATGTTGGAGGTTTCGATACTTTATACAAACTGATCATACTTACCGTGCACGGATTTGGGCTGTTTGTTCATCCCGATGAGGTTTTTAATGCTGGTATAGCGAATCTTTCGCCAAAAGATATTGAGTTGGCCTCGCAAAAAGGATATAAAATTCGATTGCTGGGAAAAGTAACCAAAGTAAATGGCAATCATGTAAATTTATTTGTAGCTCCTAAGTTTGTGAAACCCCAAGAGCATGCATACACTGTTGATAGCCATTATAATGGAGTTCTAATTCAGGGGAATTTCTACGATAATCAGTTCATGTATGGAAAAGGAGCGGGTGCTCATCCAACTGGATCGGCTGTTTTATCGGATATTACTGCCTTGGCTTACGACTACAAATACGAATATAAAAAGCTGAAATATTACGGTGGATTGGAATACACCAACGATATGGATGTCGAAATTTATTTGAGATACACCGATAAAAACGATTTGGCTTTATTCAATTTCAAAGAGATATCCGAATCTCTTATAGGAAAAGATTTAAATTATGTAATTGGAACAATGAATCTTTCCGAATTGATGAAAATCCGTAAGCAAATTGAAGGAAAAGATATTTTCCTTGCTTATTTGGGTGATGAGTAATTTTTTTTAAGTCCCCTCTTGAGAGGGGATGCAGGGGAGTGTTGGTACTTGTAAAACATCCCCCTTTAATCCCCCTTGAAAGGGGGAATCTAAACAATAGTAATTGTTAACGGATTTTTAAAATGATCATATACAAATTTGGTGGTGCATCGGTAAAAGATGCGGCTGCTATCAAAAATATTTGTCAAATTATTGGCAAAGCAAAGCGTCCACTTACAGTAGTGATTTCGGCAATTGGTACAACAACCAACTTGCTGGAAGAACTAGTAGATGCTTATTTTTCCGGAAACGATAAGGCCTTGGAACTTTTTGATCTGCTGAAGGAAAACCACACTTCAGTGATCGCGGATTTATTCGAAGAAATTCCGGCGCAGGTCAATTCGGAAGTAAACGCTCTTTTCATCGAGCTGAAAACCAAAATTTCAAATCCATCATCTGATCAGTTCAATTTTGAATACGATCAGGTGATTGGTTTTGGAGAATTACTTTCAACAACTATTGTGTCGGCCTATTTAAATCATATCGGACAACAAAACAAATGGATTGATGTTCGAACATGTTTGGATTCGGATGACAATTATGTAGATGCCAACATCCTTTGGGATTCATCGAAAGAGAAGGCAAATGCTGTATTTACGGATCATCCGACTGCATTGTATATTACACAAGGTTTTATTGCGAGAGATCCGAATGGCTATACTACTTCTTTAGGAAGAGAAGGTTCAGACTATACGGCGGCAATTCTGGCTCACTTGCTTAACGCAGATAAAATGATCATCTGGAAAGATGTTTTGGGAATATTGAATGCAGATCCTGATTATTTTGATGTAACAACCAAATTGGATTTGATTCCATATCATGAAGCAATAGAGCTTTCATACTATGGAGCCAGAGTGATTCATCCAAAAACAATCAAGCCATTGCAGGCCAAGAAAATTCCTTTGTGGGTAAAATCATTTATCGATCCATCGCAAAAAGGAACATTAATCACAAAAGGCGATCAGCCACAACCCTTGTTGCCAAACTATATTGTCAAAAAAAGACAGCTTTTAGTGACTTTAAAACCATTAAATTTTTCGTTTATCGCTGAAAAAGACCTGGTTTTTATCTTTACACTGGTGACAAAGTATAGAATAAAGCTTAATTTTACTCAGAACACTGCAGTTAGCTTTGCTTTTTGTGCAAATAGCTCAGCTCGAAATATGCAGGATTTGGTTACAGAACTAGAGGAAAAGTATGAGGTAGAGTTGAGCGATGATTTGGAATTGATCACGGTTCGACATTATACGCCAGCCACAATCGAAGAAATACAGAATAAACATCATGTTTTGGTCGAACAAAAGAACAGTAATACCGCAATCTATCTAACAGTCGCAAATTAATATGGAACAGAAATTTACATCTATTAAAGAGGCATTACAGAAGCAAATTCTTGTTTTAGACGGTGCTATGGGAACAATGATTCAGGCACACAAGTTGACTGAAGCAGATTTTCGCGGAACTCGTTTTGCCGATTTTTCAAGTGATCAGAAAGGACATAATGACTTGCTGACTTTGACTCAACCTGAAATTATTAAGGGGATTCATCGAAAGTTTTTAGAGGCCGGAGCTAATATTATTGAGACCAATACCTTTAATGCCAATGCAATTTCATTGGCAGATTATAAATTGGAAGAACTGGCTTATGAGTTGAATTTCGAAGCAGTGAAAAATGCCCGGGCTGCGGTTGAGGAAATGAATGCAATTGATCCTGATACGCTGCGATGGGTGGCAGGAGCAATTGGTCCAACCAACAAAACGACTTCCTTGTCGCCAAAGGTCGAAGATCCTGGGTACAGAGAAGTTAGCTTCGATGATTTGGTGCGAATTTATTCTGAACAAATTAATGGATTGCTGGATGGTGGAGTAGATGCTCTGTTGATAGAAACTATTTTTGATACCTTAAATGCCAAGGCGGCGATTTATGCTGCCGATTTGTTGCTGGAAGAAAGAGGATTGGATACTCCAATCATGATTTCGGGAACCATTACCGACAATAGTGGTCGTACGCTTTCCGGTCAAACACTGGAAGCATTTGTGACATCGATGAAATGTGATCGCTTGTTGAGCATTGGTTTGAATTGTGCTTTTGGAGCTAAAGATTTGGTGCCATATATTCAGCAGTTAGATACTTTACTGCCGGTTTATGTGAGTGTTTACCCAAATGCAGGTTTGCCAAATGAATTGGGCGAGTACGACGAAACTCCTCAAACCATGTTGAGTGATCTGAAAGAATTATTGGATAATAAGAAGATAAATATTGTTGGAGGTTGCTGTGGAACCCGCCCAGAGCATATTAAAATTTTAGCTGATGCAGTTAAAAATGCAACACCTCGTGCAATTCCTGTTGTTGAAAAGGAAACACGCTTGAGTGGACTGGAATTGCTTCGAATCAATTCTCTAACCAATTTTGTAAATATTGGTGAGCGGACTAATGTTGCTGGTTCTTTGTTATTTGCACGTTTAATTCGCGAGAAA
>JAQBBZ010000096.1:0-15221 GCA_032125735.1 Labilibaculum sp. | reverse complement strand
TGGAACCGATGGTCCGGGGAATACTTATCCGGGAGCCGTAGCTCCTTTTGGAATGGTTCAGCTGAGTCCTGATAACGGTTTGCCCGGATGGGACCGAATAGCAGGTTATTTTTGGCCTGATTCTACCATTGCCGGATTTAGCCACACCCATTTATCGGGAACCGGAGCGGGAGATATGTATGACTTATTGTTCATGCCTATGAACAGTCGTTTTACTGAAAGTTTAACTCCTGAAGGCGATTATCGTCCGTATTCCAAATTTTCTCATGACAGAGAAGAAGCATCACCTGGATATTACAAAGTTGAATTGTTAAGTTCGGGGATTGTGGCCGAATTAACAACGACCAAGCGGGTCGGTTTTCACCGCTATACTTTTCCTGAAGATGAGAAATCGCAGATTATTTTGGATTTGGGCTTTAGAATGAATTGGGACAATCCATATGCCACACAAATTACCATCGAAAATGATTCAACCATTTCCGGATATCGAAAATCCAACGGATGGGCTAGAGATCAGCATGTGTATTTTGTGGCGCAGTTCTCCAAAGCTTTTAAAAGTGCTGATTTGTTCGAAGCAGATACAAAATCAGTACAGAGTGAAGTGAATGGAGTGAAAACCAAGTTTGTTGCCCATTTTCCAACTACGGAAAAGGAACAGATAATGGTAAAGGTGGCCTTGTCATCGGCTTCGGTGGAAGGAGCAAAGAAAAACCTGCAGGCAGAACTGTCGGCTTGGGATTTTGACGCTACCGTAAAAAATGCCGATCAGGAATGGGAGAAAGTACTTTCACAGATTGAAATTACCGGATCTGAAATTCAAAAAGAAGTATTCTACACCAATTTATATCACCTGTATTTGACGCCATCTGTGCTTTCAGATGTAGATGGAATGCACAAAGGGGCAGATGGAGATTATCACAAAGCCGAAGGGTTTGATCGTTACGATACCTTCTCTTTGTGGGATACCTACCGAACTGCTCATCCTTTGTACACCATTTTGTGTCCTGATAAAGTGAAGGATTTTATCAAATCATTTTTAGCACATTACGATGAAACAGGTTTGTTGCCGGTATGGTCGCTGGCAGGAAACGAAACCAACATGATGATTGGTTACCACGCGGTACCTGTAATTGTAGATGCCTATTTCAAGGGAATTGAAATGGATGCTGAGAAAGCCTTTACTGCTTGTAAAGTATCAGCAATGGAAAAAGGCAGAGAGATTGATGAGTACATGAAATTGGGTTACGTTCCTACCGATGCAGAAGGAGAAAATTGGTCGGTTTCGAAGACCATGGAATATGCTTACGATGATTGGTGCATTGCACAATTGGCAAAAGCCTTGAACAAAGAAGAAGATTACCAGTACTTTTTAAAACGGGGTGAGAATTGGAAGAACTTATACGATCCTAAATCGACTTTCTTCCGTCCGAAAGATGAGCATGGCAAGTTCACTCCCAAGTTTGTTGCTAAAGATTATACCAATTACTATTGCGAAAGTAATGCCTGGCAATATTTCTGGTATGTACCGCAAGATATTCCTGAGTTTATCGCCACAGTTGGTAAGGAGAGGTTCACAGCCAAATTAGATTCAATGTTCACTTACTATCCGGCAACGACCGATGATCTTCCAATTTTTAGTACGGGAATGATTGGGCAATATGCGCACGGAAATGAACCAAGTCATCATGTGGCCTATTTGTTCAATCATATCGGTCAGCCGGAAAAAACTCAGGAAATGGTTCGAAGAATTATTACCTCTCAGTACACAAACAAGCCTGATGGATATTGTGGCAACGAGGATTGCGGACAAATGTCAGCTTGGTTGGTGATGTCTTCACTAGGGATTTATCCAACAAATCCGGCCAACGGAGTTTACGATTTAACTTCGCCTTCGGTAAGTAAGGGAGTGATTCATCTGCCAAACGGAAAAACCTTTACCATTTCTACCGAAAATCAGGTAGAGCAAAATCATTACATTCAATCTGTTTATTTAAACGGAGAAGAGTATAATAAGCTAACAATTACGCATCAGCAATTAATGCAGGGCGGAGAATTGAAGTTTGTTTTACGTGCCGAAAAATAATGCCTGTAAATTGGAATTCTAACACAATCAATAAAAAACCGATAATGAAAAAATATATCTTTCTTTTGTTTGTTCTATTTGCAATTGGATGCACCAAGCAAGAACAATCCCAAACCTTTATGACTTACAATTTGCGCTATAACAATCCCGATGATGGTATAAATCGTTGGGACGCAAGAAAAATTAATGTGGTAGGTTTAATTAATAAATTTAGTCCTGATGTGTTTGGAACACAGGAAGGTTTGAACGATCAGATAAGCTATTTGGATAGTGCACTGACAGATTACTCTTATGTGGGAGTGGGAAGAGATGATGGAAAGCAAAAAGGGGAGTATTGTGCTGTTTTTTACAAACCAGCGAAATTTGAAGTAATTAAACAAGCTACTTTTTGGTTATCGGAAACACCAGAAGAAGTATCAGTAGGTTGGGATGCCGTTTTGGAAAGAATCTGTACCTATCTGCTTTTGGAAAACAAACAAAGCGGAGAGCGCTTTTATGTATTCAATACTCATTTCGATCATATAGGCGAGCAGGCGCGACAAAATAGTTCAAAGTTAATCTACAGCAAAATTACCGATAGTAATCCTGAAAACTACCCTTGCATATTAATGGGTGATTTGAACCTGACTCCGGAGACAACGGCAATTCAATATTTGTGTGAGGTGTTGGATGAAACAAAAAGTTTGGCCGCTGAAAAATGCATGGGTCCTCAGGGAAGCTTTAATGCGTTTAAACATACCGAGCCGGTAACCGATCGTATCGACTACATATTTATCAGCAAAGGCGATGGAAAAGTAAGTCAATTCAAAATTATTGATGATCAGGTAGAGGAGCGATATTCTTCTGATCATTTGCCTGTGTTTGTTGAGATCAAATTCTAATTCTACCGCACACATACAATGAAAATCCTTAGGAAATGACCTGAGGATTTTTTTTTGCATTATAGAATTCTGTGCAAATATAGAAAGGAATAAAGAATTTTTTTTTATATGTAAATTAGATTGATTGGTAATGGAATAGACTTTGTGATATGCAGGGGGTAGAGCAAGTAAGAGATATTCGGGAGAGATTTTATGAATTGTATACCAATAGAATCAATATTTTATAATATGATTGACTTCTATTGAGGTAAATTTTGATAATGTTTAGTTATTCATAATAATCACGTTCGTGTTAAGTTAATTTGATCGATTTGCTTGACATTTAAATATTAAGCTTGTAAATTTGTAGAAGTGTTTTGGTTTAAATCTGGAAGGAAAACTCTCAGTAAATGGAGGAGCTCGTATCAGGCAAAACTCCTTGAATATTTTGTAAGTATTGTATTTGCTAAAAAACGAAAGTTGGAAAATTTACAAAAGAATAAACCACTGCTACCCTCATCTACAAACCTATGAACATACTGTGTTCCAATTAGCAATGGCTATTTGTGCAGGAAGCATCTAGTAGTTTGACTAACTTGTTGTGCAAGTAGCATTTTATCCAAACTTGTTAATACGATCAACAATTGATATGATTGTTTCGCTCAGGATTGGCTGCTAATTCTCTCTGATTAATTATTAATACCCAAATGTAGTTAAGGCTCATAGTTAATGATATGTGTGTGCGCAAAAGGATTTTTCATTTACATGAGCATATTTCAAAACTTAAATACAAATGATATGTTAACTAAAGAATCAAAAATGAAAACAGATGGGCAAGTGAGAGACCCACTTGTACCCGAACCAACCCAACAGTTTTACGATGAACTGATTGGTCAGCGTCATGTAATCCAGGCCAATGTGCCAATGCCAAGACCAAACCCTGTTCCAAATCCATTTACTGTACCTGTAAGCTTTGGAACCAGAATGTTGATTTGGAAACAAGATCCATCCGTAGGAAGCGTTGGACGTCGAATAGAATATCTACCGGGAGTTGTTCTGGATGGTCCTAGAGATACCCGCATTAAAACAGTACTGCATACAGTAACTCCTGTTCACCGGAATATGTATGGTGATTTTATTTTTCACGGGGACACTCCCGAGTCGGATTGTGCACATACTTTTTCAGTTGTATGGAATACAATTAAAATGTATGAACGTGCCCTAAACGGAAAACGAATTCCATGGGCTTGGAATACAGATGGGAATACTGATGTATTAAGTCTGCATCCAAGAGCAGGAGTGGCTGCCAATGCCTATTACAGTAGGTATCATAAATCTCTTAATTTCTTCCATTTTATTCCAAATGGAGAAATAGACTCTATTTACACCTGCAGATCATTGGATATTGTGGCTCATGAAACAGGGCATGCTATTCTCGATGGCTTAAAGCCTGCTTGGATTAGTGCCAAAAATATCCCGCAAACCGGAGCTTTACATGAATCATTCGGAGACCTTTCGGCAATATTCCTTGCTCTATCGGATCTTGAACAGGTGGAATCGTTTATTTCCATTACCAAAGCGAATTTGCATGCTAAAAATTTCCTTGCTGCCTTGGCCGAGGAATTGGGTGATGCATTAGGACGTCCAATGGGATTGCGGAATGCTGATAATAACTTGCGCTTAAGTGAGGTGAGTAATATGGTGCATGATATTTCTCAGGTGTTTACCGGAGCGATCTATGATATTTTAGCGGATATCTTCGCGTTCGAATACCGGAAAAATATTAATCATAGCCGACCAAGTCATGTTTTACTCGACGTAAGTGAAAAGCTATGTAAACTATTGCTTGAAGCCATTATTAAGTCGCCAGAGAAAAGTGCTACCTTTACCGACGTGGTAAATAATATGCTTAAGATTTCTAAACAACAGGGCGACCCTGCTATTTACAGAAGTTTTATCAGAAACCGCTTTACCTACAGAGAGATCATACTATCTTCAACTCCATTAACCATTATGACAAAAGGATTGGTTGATTTTACCAATGAAAATTTCATTGATGGAGGCGAAGATCTTATTAATCTGAAAATTGCATTGCCAAATCATCCTTCTTTAACAACAAATCAGGATAGATCAGGTTGTTGTGGTACAATGCAGTCAATTGAATTCGATCAAGATATAAAGAATATGGAAAAAGACCTGATTGAACTTCGTAAAAATTCAGGCACAATGCTATCTGATGAGCTTATTCTTCGCGATGAGTTTATTGAGCTTGAAAGAGAATTTAAGTAATTGAAATTGATTGTTTTCCGGATCTGTTCGTAAGTTGAATCAGAAACTTTTACGACATCCTGAGTTTTGAAGATACGAGTAGACTTTCACAAATTTACGAACAGTAAATTTGTCAGCTCTATTAACAAGCTCTTTCTTTTGAATGATTCATTCGAAAGAAAGAGCTCGTTTTTGTTCCGTTTTTAAAGTGACAGGCTGGCCTTCTTTTTTTCTTTTGGAGAAGTATTGGTATATTTAATAGACTTGAATCAAAATCCCCAACGATGACCGATTTAATCCATATCGTCTATTTGAGTTATTCATCCAAAGAATTATCAGAAAGTGAATTGAATGACTTATTGGCAACAATCCGCAGAAAAAATGAGATTCAAAACATCACGGGTTTACTTCTCTATAACGAGGAAGCCTTCATTCAGGTTATTGAAGGTGATAAAGAAACGATACATCAGGTTTTCGACTTGATTTCTAATGATTCACGCCATACTAACGTACTTAAACTATTGGAAGAGCCCATTGCCAAACGAGCTTTTCCTGGCTGGCGAATGGGTTTTCGGAAAGTTACTAAGAAGCAGAACACGCAATTACCTGGCTACTCTGATTTCATGCAAAACAAGCATTCCGAAATTGATTATGAAGAATGTGCGACGGCAGTCAGGCACCTATTATATAGTTTTCGAAAACACATCTAGAATCAGATATTCTAAAATTTAAAAGAGATGCAGCGTAAAGCTACATCTCTTTTTTTATGCTATTCATAAGACAAATAAAAGTAAATGCTGAAGTTCTAAACAAAAATAAGTTTTACCACAAATTTATTTTCAATAGGTCTTAGGATTTTAATGATTGAGAATCCTTCACTTCCAAATGGAGAGGAGCAATTTTCTCGCCCCAGTATACAGTTGTATGAGGGAATGGGATTTCGATATTATGGCTGTCGAAAGCCACCTTTAAACGTTTGTTATACTCCCTGGATACGTTCCATTGCATGGCTGGTTTTGTTTTTATACGAGCCTTAATAATTAAAGCACTATCGCCAAATTGATCGAGTCCCATGATCTCTATTGGAGCAATAATACTCTCAGCAAAAGTGCTGTCATTCTGCAAGTCGAGTCCAATTTGTTCCATAATAACCATTACCTGTTGTACATCTTCCTTGTAGGCAACACCAATATCGAATACTGCAGCCGACCATTCTTTGGTTCTGTTGGAAAGGGTATTAATTTTACCATTTTGAAAAATATGTACAACGCCACCAAAATCGCGCAAGGTGATGGTGCGTAACTCAATTTTTTCAACCAGACCACCAGTTCCATTTATTATGGCCACATCACCTGTTCTAACTTGATTTTCGAGCAATATAAAAAAACCGGAAATAACATCCCGAACCAATTCCTGAGCACCAAATCCAACCGCCAAACCAATTATTCCAGCACTGGCAAGAATAGGGGCAATGTTGATCCCAAACTTCTGCAGCAATATCATAAAATAAGTGGAGTAAATCATTATTTTGAATACTCCGGATATGATGCCCATCAGAGTTTTAATTCTTTTCTCGGCTTCAAGAGTATCAATTTTTTCATTTTTTCCGGAATGGCTCAGCAGCGTTTTGGTAAGACCTCGGATAAAATATTTTGCAAATTTTAAGGTGATAAATAGGACAACGGTAATGGCTATAATTATAGGAAATTCCATAAATATCCATTCTTGTGCTTTGGTTAACTGGGCTGTAAGCATTTCTTTGTTAAAAAAATCGTTCATGTGAAAATTAATCTGTTATTTTTTATTTTATTTGGACGATTGGCATTCGTTTAAACGAATCGCGTTTCAATTGAGAAAGACAAAAGTAGTAACTATTTCATTTTACCGTAAGTTTTATCCTTCCGAAATTCAAATTTTATTTGTTTGTATTATCTGATTATTGTAGTTCTTTATTTCAACAATATCAGCAGGTAAATAGATCCCGTTTTTATTTAAATCTTCAACAATTCGAATGAGTATTTGCGACTTAATCTGCAGATGATAAGCTTTTGACTTTGATTTAAAGGTATCTAACCAATACAAGATTCTCATATTAACAGTACTTGTGGCAAGTTCATCCACCACCACCATGGGTTTCTTATCACCACTTAAGACTTCTGGTATTTCAGCTAAAATGCTTTTAATAATTTCAGTTACTTTTTTAAAGTCGACATTGTAGTCCAGGCCGATAGTAATTTCATATCGCAAATATCCATCAATGGTATAGTTGAATAAGGGCGATTTTATAATTTGAGAATTAGGAATGTAAACATCCTTGCCATCCAGCGTTTTAAGAATACTTTCCCGCAGGTTTAGTTCACTTACATAACCAATGGTACCATTGGTTTCGATTAGGTCACCAACTTTAAACGGACTTTTAAATGCCATTAAAATACCGGAAAGAAAATTTTCACCGATATCTTTAAAGGCAAAGCCAATTACAAATGTTGTGATTCCTGCTCCGGCCATTATATTTTTTGCGATTCCTCCCAGTCCAATGATATGCAGAAACAAAACAAATCCGGTTATGGAAATAACAAAAGCAACAATTTTCCCTAAAAATTCAGCAAGCAGAGGATTCTTTGTTTTCGGTTTAACTCTTTTGGTTATGACTTTTTTTATTAACCATGAAGCCATTATAAACGAGAATAGTATGATTCCTCCCAATCCAATTTTGGGGAGTAGTTCCAATGTTTTGTCTGATATTTCCTGTAATTCGATCATGTTGGTTAGGTTCTAATTTTAAGATTAAAATAAGCTGTTATACCCTTTTGAAATCAAAACAAGTCGGTGTAATGCCGATATGTATTTGACAATCAATATCAAGCTTGTGCAGATAGAGATTATTTCAAATACTAATCGGTATTAGAAATGGTTTTAGATGATTAGTCTAACGCCACCCAATTCTTCCACTTTGTATAGAAAATGATCGCCTGGGGATGCTATAAACATGAAGTTGATGGGAACTTTCCATTTGGCCGATAACTCTTTAATCAGTTCCGGACCGAATATTCCTTCAATTACTAATGCTTCCACGTCAATTTCCGGATATTCTTCATTGATAATTTCAACCACCTTTTTAAAACTTGTTATAAATTCCGATTCATCTATTTTTGAAGGGTCTACTACATGAACGATTTTCAGGTTCTTTGTATGCTCGTTGTTTTTTATGTACAACATTACCTTATTTAAGATGGCGATATTGTCGCGTTTTGCAAAGTAGACAAACTGTTGAGCATTAATGGAATTAATAACATTGTTTAGGTGGGTACTAATTTGCAGAAACCAGTTTTTAATGTAATTGAAAATATAAATGGAAACTCCAAGTAAGCCTCTTAGTATGGCAACCCGGTTAAGCATTATCCAAATAAAAATAATGGCCGGGATAAAATAGCTTAGAAATACATTAACATTCGAAGGAGCATTTTCACTCTGAGGTTCCATCAGAACATTTCCAATAAGAGCAACGATTACGGCTATTATGGCTACTATAACGCTCAGCCATTTTGCGGTTTCAGGACGAGGAAGTGTAGCTCTTTTAACTTTAAGCAGGATGTTACCAAATCCGAAAAGAAACATTACAGATAGAAAGGAAATGGTGTAAACTCCGGCCAAAACCCCAACATTACCTTTTGTGATTAAGAGAACCGAAACCGATAAGATAAAGAACATGATAATGATTCGGTAGGAACTTCCTTTTTTGTTTTTCCGCAAGAAAAATTGTGGTAAAATTCGGTCCAAAGTCATTCGTTCGAGTAATCCTGAAACCCCAATGTAAGAGGTTAAAACAGCACCACTCAAAACAAGTACCGCATCAATAGAAATCAGCGTTGATAACCATTCTCCGGATGATAAATTACCCATGTGCGATAATAGAGTTGTAGAGTATTCTGATCTTATTTCGGGAATAGGAACCAGACTTAGGGCCAGGAACGCCATTAAGGGATTTATGATACTTACCACAATCCACATATTTAAAAGTGTTTTTCGAAAGACTCCCGGTTGTTGCTCTTCAACAAAATTCGCAGAACTTTCGAATCCCGAGATGCCCAGCATGGAAGCGGAGAAACCCAAAAATATCGCCATGGTAATGCTTCCTTCCATGGGTAAATTCCAGTTTTCTAAGAATTGATAAAATCCATTTTGTAGCAAATGAATAGCGATGAAAAAAGCCAATAAGGACAGCGAAAAAAGATGAAAAATAAAGATGCCCGTAGCTACTTTCGAGGATTCTGTAATCCCGGAAATGGTAAGAACGGCAAAAACCAGTAGTAGGCCAACTGTTGCGATCATAATGGGCAGCTGACTAAAAATGTGATGAAAGTAATGCATTGCTTCGTTGGCAGATATCACCGCAGTGGCCATATAAGAAAGTATGGTAAGGGTGGCCGCTAAGGAAGCTGTCGATTTGCTTGTGGTGTTCAGCAATGCATTGTATGCACCTCCGTTTAAAGGAAGAGCACCCACAACTTCGCCGTAAATTTTTCTGAAAAGAAATAAAACCACAGCCACAATGAGTAGAGTGATCCATGCATATTGGCCAGCAAAGCCAATGGAAAGGGCAGATACATATAATACGGAGGAGCTAATATCATTTCCGCAAATAGCTGTTGATGCCAGGACACCAAGTTTTTTCTTGTTCATTTATAGATTGAATTTAACCGTTTAGTCGGTTGTAATTTTCAAAATTAATTTAAGTGTATGAATTTAATGGATTCTTGAGTGATAATCAATTTTAAATCAAAATTGAAAGTACATAAAATTTAAGACTAAATACAAATTATGAAATATCTGTGTGTTCCTATTTTTCTTTGCGGATTAGATCGGTGGACGATTGGAAATGGCTATTTTTAAAAGCATATTAAATGTAGAATGACTGATAGTTATGCGATAGTAGAAAGAGTGAATGGAATCGTAGAGAAAGAATTATTACTCAAACATTATCAAGTAACTACTTGTACTGAAATAGTTAATAAAAGACAGTTTAAGAAGATATAAGGCAATAAGAACTCATTGGTATTGTTACGTATGACTTGTTTGCATAAACAACGAGATCTAAAGATCAAAAAGCTAAAAAAATCAGATCCTGTCAAACGTAAGTTTGACAGGATCTGAGAATACTTTATGATATTCTAATAATCTGTACCGTTTATTTAGGAGTAGTTAAATTTAAAATTTCAACATCTATATTATTTCATCCAAGAATCAACCAAGACTTTATTGCTTGTATACCATTTGGCAGCACCTGCTTCTTCACCTTTTTCTGCAATAATACTCATTAATTCGTACAACTGCGCTTCTTCCAACTTAAAGTGTTTGAAAAAAGTAGCCGCCTCTGGTTTGTCTTTTTCAAATCCTGTTCGGGAAATAATTGTGCAAGCATCCATTGGGTAAATTCCTTTAGGATCTTCTAGAAATTTCAAGTCGTTTTGGATCCATTTGAAATGTGGTTTCCAGCCGGTTATTGCAATCCACTCTTTATCTCTAATTGCCTTCTCAAGACTGGCCACCATTGCAGGTCCACTTGATGTAATTTGTTCGAAATCGAGTTTGTATTCATCTATTGCTTTAAGCGTGTTGGTATGAATACCAGCACCACCGCCAATACCAATAATTTTACCCTCAAATTTATCTTTATTGGCGTTCAACTCTTCAATAGAGTTGATGGTAACATAGGCAGGAACAACCAAACCTGTGGTCCCCTCGCTAAATGCTTCGCCTAATTTTACCAGTTTATCACCATAATCGGCCCAGTATGCTTTGTGCGTATTCGGAAGCCATGCATCAAGACACACATCACCTTTTGAATCATCTTTTGACAATTCTCCGTAGATCATGCCTGGAGCCAGGTTGGTAAGTTCTACTGCATAACCATTTGCTTCGAGTGCTGCTTTTGCCAAATAAGTGAACGCAACTCCTTCAGCCCAATTGGGATAAAAGATGCTAACTTCTTTTTTAGCTTCAGCTTTTGCTTTTTTATTTCCACTGTTATTGCATGAACTAACTGAAACAGTTAATGCTACAACAACTAGTAAGATTCCTAAGTTTCTTAATTTCATCGTAATTATATTTTTTGATTAAATTTATTTTTTTGCGATAGCTTGCGTGATTCGGTCTAAAATGATGGCCAATATCACAATGCCCAATCCCGATTCAAAACCTTTTGCAATGTCGTTCTGCTGAATTCCTTGGTAAACAATACTTCCAAGTCCTTTTGCACCTACCATTGAAGCGATAACCACCATTGATAAAGCCAATAGTATTACCTGGTTAATTCCGGCCAAAATAGTTGGCTTTGCTAAAGGCAACTGTATTTTAAGTAAAATTTGTTTTTCGGTTGCACCAAAAGCTCGTCCTGCCTCGATCACATCCTCTGGAACATTTCTAATTCCCAGACTCGTTAAACGTACGGCGGGTGGGAGCGAGAAAATAACAGTAGCTACAACTCCAGGAGTATTTCCTACACTAAAAAAGAAAATAGCCGGAATCAGATAAACAAAGGCTGGCATGGTTTGCATTAAATCAAGTATGGGCCGAATAATTACATCAGCTGTTTTGCTTCGGGCAGCCGCAATTCCCAGCGGAATACCAAAAAGCAGTGCAATCAGCGTTGCAACAATAACCAAGGTGGTTGTTTGTATGGATTCTTTCCAGTAACCCATCGCGTAAATCAACAACAATCCAAAAATTACAAATAGGGCTAATCCAGCTCCTTTTTTTAATCCCTCTATTTTAAAGGCACTTTTCCCGGCATTGGCATAATAAGCTCCTAAGGCTACAATTATAATAACGATATAAAAAGGAACACCAAGCAATACGTCGTTCATACTATCAACCGTCCAGGAGATAGCGTCATCAATAGCTCCCCACAAACCAGAAAAATTCTCTTCCAGTTTATTAATTCCGGATTCTATATAGGTACCAAGATCAATTAATTTTTCCATATTACATTTCGTTTGCTCGTTCTTTTAGTTCGCTTATTTCTTTTTTCCCAAATCGCGTAGCTTCAATAATCAAAGAGGTTTGGGATATGAGACCCAATAATTTCCCAGTTTCTTCTCCTATAACAGCCAGAGGGTATTTAATCCCAGTAATTAGGGGTAGCATATCTTCTACTGAATAGGATTTATATACACTCGGGACATTTGTCTTCAGTGCTTTCTCAATAGAAGTTTCTTTTTCCTTTTCCAATTCCAAGAGATCTTGCAACCAAACATAACCAAGAAATACTCTATTTTCATCCTCTACAGGAAGAACATCAACTCCAATTGTACGCATTTTACGGATGGCTCCTCTAGGACCATCTTTAGGCATTTGAACCAGCGTGTTTTTTGTAAACATGAGAGTTTCAGCCGTAATAATCGTTTTCCGATCCACTTTATGAACAAAAGCTTCAACATATTTAGTTGCCGGAGCTGTTAGAATTTCTTCTGCTGTTCCAATTTGGTCCACAACACCGTCTTTCATAATTGCAATACGGTCACCAATTTTAATGGCTTCGTCCAAATCGTGAGTAATAAATACGATCGTTTTGTGCAACTTGCTTTGTATTTCCAGCAGCTCATCCTGCATATCCGATTTAATCAATGGATCGAGTGCCGAAAACGCTTCGTCCATAAGCAATACTTCCGGATCGTTTGCAAGGGCACGTGCCAAACCTACCCGCTGTTGCATTCCTCCCGACATTGCCGATGGATATTGTTGTTCATACCCTTTTAAGCCCACGGTTTCGAGTGCTTGTTGGGCTTTTTCTTCTCGTGCCAGCTTTTCTTCTCCTCTAATCTCTAATCCAAAAGCAGCATTTTCAAGAATCGTTCTGTGGGGCAGGAGACCAAACTTCTGAAATACCATACTCATTTCAGTACGTCTGGTTTCCAGTAATTCTTTATTTGTCTCGCGGGTAATATCGTGATCATCAAAATAGACTTTACCGGCGGTAGGTTCGTTCAGTCGGTTTAAACAGCGAATTAAAGTAGATTTTCCACTGCCCGACAAACCCATAATAACAAAAATCTCACCTTCCTTAATTTCAAAGTTAACCTTGTTGACCCCAACAGTACATTTTGTTTTCTTCAGAATTTTTTCTTTTGAAACGCCTTTCTCAAGTAGAGAAAGAGCTTCAAGTTTACGTTTTCCGAAAATCAGGGTTAAGTCCTCAACCTTTATTTTTATTTTATCGGCCATAACATTTCATTTTTTTTAATTAAAAGTAGTAGCCTATATTAATATTGAAACGCATCTCCCAGTCAGCATCAACGGTTCCGGCAGCCAGAGCATTAGTCCATTCAGACCCCAGCCAAGGCTGATTTTTACCAGCAGCCATATCGATATAGGTGTATATATTACCTGCGGTAAATAGGGCACCGGTTACATTCATCATTGAACTTTCGAAATTGCTTTCAGCCTTATCCATATATCCAAAATCGTTATAGATAACAACACTCGATACAGGACCCCATTCCAAAGGAATAGAATAACTTAATCCAAGCGTATAGATACTTGCTTCGGCAGCAACTAAATAAGGTGCGCCATAGGCAGTCATAGCAACAACATCATCTCGTTCACCATCAGGATTCTCAGGACTGTATTTGTAATTGGCTATTTGAGCTTTTACACCAAATTGACCTGCTTTCAATTCGTAATAGGCAGCAAGGGCATAATGCTTTCCTGTTTCTTCGGTATCTATATTGTACAGACCTCCGTATTGTGCTGAAACACCAAGGCGATGCCTGGCATTCCCATTTTCAATTTTATAGGATAAGTCCCCATTCACTTGATTCACCTCTTTGTTTCTCAATATAAGACCCTCGGCTTCATTCAGTTGGATTGAGCCAACATCATAGGAATAACGGCTATCGGACATATCGTTACCTCCAAAGTCTTCCGCATTTTTGAAGAAAGCCAGACTGTAGTCCCATTTCTCCCCCTGATGAGTATACTTTAGTCCCATGTCGTGATCATCTTCCAAACCAACGTAGTAGTTTAAGCTGAAGAACCAAGAATTTGAATTGTATTTCGTGATTCCAAAAGGAACTTGAGTCAAACCGAATTGCAATTCGTCTTTTTCATTAAAATCATAGGCAATCCAACCTTGTTTTAACATTGCACCACCAAAAGCTTCGGAATAGAACCGATATTCTGCATTGAGTTGTAAGCCCTTGTATTTTGCTTTGGCATTTAATCGGAATACATCGAAACCCAAATCGCCACCGCGTTTTTTTTGTGCTTCTTTCCAGCTCGAATAATTGTAATTGAATCGTAATGCTCCGCCAATTTCAACAAGAGGTTTCTCCTGTGCATGCACGGAAATAGTGGACATAAGGAAACAAATCCCTAGCCAGGTTTTTAAATAAAACATAAATGTAAGTTATATGAATATAACATGCAGAATATTGGGTGCATGCAATTGATATCCGTTTTAAACGGATAGATAATTCAGCTTAATTGTAGGATGGAGGAAGGAATTTATCGGATAATAATCTGAAAATTCGAAATTGAAAGCTATAGATTCTGGTATTCCTTTTATTGTGAAGTTCACTTGGTTTTAATCCCATAGCGGTCAAAGGTAGTTGTTATTTATACATTTATGCTACAATTTGCAGGTTTATAAATCTATTTCATTTTTAGTTGGATCAACGACTAGCTTTTTGCGGTTAAATTAAACCAGTATTATTGTTGGATTGAAAAAGGATAGAGCAGGTGCATATTTTCTTTGTATTCCTTCGTGCTTTGCACTCGGTCTCGCATGCCTTCGTACTTCATACTCATCCCCGCATTTCATAGGGGTTTTATTGAGCTTGAACCACTTCGAGGTTCTGATTGCGTGCCGTGGTATAATCCAGTAGGGATTGAACTTGAATAAGCGTTGGTGTAACCTACGGCTAAGAGAGTAAAGACATAGAAGAACCCCGAAGGGTGTTCAACTTTTGCTGTACTACCTATCTTGTAATCAGCACCCCAAGCAAAATGCC
>JAQBBZ010000095.1:0-9887 GCA_032125735.1 Labilibaculum sp. | reverse complement strand
GAAGAAGCAGTTTCATTTTCAAAATAACACTTTTTTACTAATCAAGATAATTTATTGGTTTAATATCTGATAAATAACTATAAAACCTTAAATCTCTGTGATTATTTAATAAAAAAAGGCAAACAAGTCCTTTATTTAGTATTAAAAAATTATTAGATTTCGGTACATTTAGCCGCAACAACAAAGAATACAGAACAAATAGGTTTTTATGAATGGCGAGACCGAAAAAGATAGACAACTAATACTTGATGCCTACGAAGAACTTTTGAAGCATTGCAACAGGAGTCGTGGAGCAGAAAATATACAGATGATAGACAAGGCTTTTCATTTTGCTTGGGAAGCTCATAAAGGAGTGCGCCGTAAATCTGGAGAACCTTATGTTTTGCACCCGATCTCGGTAGCTCAAATTGCGGCTAAAGAAATGAGCCTAGGAACCAAATCTATTGTGGCCGCGTTGTTGCATGATGTCGTTGAAGATACCGAATATACACTCGAGGACATTCAAAATCACTTTGGCGAAAAAATAGCTCAAATCGTTGATGGTCTGACCAAAATATCGGACGTTTTTGATCAGCAAACTTCAATGCAAGCCGAGAATTTCAGAAAAATGCTATTAACCCTATCTGATGACCTTAGGGTAATTCTGATAAAAATGGCCGATAGATTGCATAATATGCGTACTCTAAACTCCATGCCTTTGCATAAGCAAATGAAAATTGCCGGCGAAACTCTATTTCTTTTTGCTCCTTTGGCACATCGAATGGGATTATATGCTATTAAATCGGAATTGGAAGATTTAAGTCTGAGATATGAACATCCTGATGACTTTGAAAGTATTTCAAAAAAAATAATAGAGCACGAAGAAAAGCAAGAAAAAATAATTCAAAAGATAATAGCTCCAATTGAGGAGAAACTTAAGGAAGCAAATATTGAATGCTCCATTAAGAACAGACCTAGATCAATTTTCTCCATTTGGAATAAGATAGAGACTCAGAATAAGAGTATTGAAGAAATTTACGATCTTATTTCGGTTCGAGTTGTTTTCAAACCCGATCCTAATATCCCTGAGAAAAATCAATGTTGGAATATTTATTCACTCATTACTGATATTTACAAACCTAAACCTGAACGTATCAGGGATTGGGTTAGTACACCTAAAGCCAACGGTTACCAAGCGCTGCATGTAACAGCTATGGGACCTCAAGGAAACTGGATTGAGTTTCAGATTAGAACAGAAAAAATGGATGAAATTGCAGAAAAAGGCTTTGCTGTTCATTCGAAATACAATGCAAATGGCGGTGGTGAATCTGAATTAGATAAATGGCTTAACGATGTTCGTGAAATCTTAGCTAATCCTGAAGCTGATGCAATGGCTTTCCTCGACGAATTTAAATTAAATTTATTTTCGAAGGAAATTCAGGTTTTCACCCCAAAAGGTCATATTCGGACCTTACCTAAAAAGGCAACAACCCTCGACTTTGCGTATGACATACATACGGATATCGGGAATCACTGTATTGGTGCGAAAGTAAATCACAGACTGGTACCATTAAGTCATGAATTAAAAAGTGGTGATCAAGTTGAAATTTTGACCTCTGAAAAACAGGTGCCAAAACACGAATGGACTGAATTTGTTATAACCGCTCGAGCGAAATCTAAAATTAAATCGGCCTTTAAAAAGGAGCGAAAAGAATACACCATAAAAGGTGCCCGAATGATTGAGGATCAATTACTGGATAGTGGTCTAAAATTAAATGCAAATGCATTTCGCAAAATGCTGGAAAATTACAAACTCTCTAATAAAGAGGAATTGTTTTACAAGGTTGGATTGGGAAAAATTAATATTAATGAAATTGATGGTGTAGTTCGAAAAAAATCAAAAAGTAAATTCATTAAGTATTGGAAACTCCAATTTTTTGGTGAATCGAAGGAGAATGAGGAAGACGAAGACGTTCTTGAAATTCCTGATGTAAAACCAGAACTTGATAAAAAGAAAACTCTTATGCTTACCGAACTAGCAGCTAATGAGAGTTATCGAATAGCACCTTGTTGCAAACCAATACCTGGTGATGAAGTTCTGGGCTATCTGGACATGGCCAATAATGTTACTATCCACAAAAGAAAATGTCCCAACGCATTAAAATTAATGTCAAGCCAGGGTGATCGAATTCTTGCTGCAGATTGGACCAGTCATAGATTAATGTCTTTTTTGGCCATAATTGAATTGACCGGAATAGATAAAATAGGTATTGTTAATGATGTTACAAATGTTATTTCAAAAGATCACGATGTGAATATGAGATCCTTGCATTTTGAAAGTCGTGATGGTGTGTTTGAGGGCTTAATCCATCTCTATGTTCACAATACTGAAGATCTTAACAATTTAATCATGAAGCTCATTAAGATCAAAGGTCTTGATAATGTGAAACGTATCGAAAATATTGAAGAATACAGTTAAATTAAAATTTATTCTAAATAAGCTTTCAGTTCTAAAAAAAATCACTATTTTGCACCCATTATTTTAAATTAGATTAGATAACACTTAGGTTATTTTTTGATATGAGCAACGAAGACACTAAAGAAATTGTTAAGAAGATGTTTACAGAATATCTTCAGAAAAAGGGACATCGAAAGACCCCTGAAAGATATGCAATACTAGATGAGATATATTCCCGGGAAGGGCACTTCGATATTGAATCTCTTTATATCTTTATGAAAAACAAAAACTATCGTGTAAGTAGAGCGACTCTATACAACACTATAGATCTTCTTTTAGATTGTAAATTGGTTGTTAAACACCAATTTGGTAAAAATATTGCTCAATTCGAAAAAGCATATGATAGCAACAAACACGATCATTTAATTTGTACGCGTTGTGGTAAAGTTCTTGAATTTTGCGATACTCGGTTAGAAGATGTTCGTAAAAATGTCTCAGATGATATGGACTTTAAGGTTTCGCATCATTCCTTATATATTTACGGAATTTGCCAAGAGTGCCGAAAACTAGAAAACAACTAAGTTTATCAACAATCAATATCTTTCAAAAACCTCTTTAAACAAGAGGTTTTTTTATGCCTGTGATTGACTTATTAACAACGGCCATTTCCCACCCGGCAAAATCAAAATAATTATTACCTTTGACTGTTAAAACTTGTAACCATTCTTCAAGCTTTAACATGATACCCCGAACCATTTTATAAATCCAAAATAATATTGGTTTGGATATTTACTTGTTAAGATTTACTATCAAATTATTAGACAGATGAAAGTTGATGTACTTTTAGGCCTCCAATGGGGAGATGAAGGTAAAGGAAAAGTTGTGGACGTGCTAACCCCAAAGTACGATTTTATCACCCGTTTTCAGGGTGGCCCCAACGCAGGACACACTTTAGAATTTAATAACATTAAGCATGTTTTGCATACAATCCCTTCCGGTATCTTCCGTGATGATAAGATTAATGTTATTGGAAACGGTGTTGTTATCGATCCTGTAATTTTCAAGAAAGAAATTGAAGGAATAAAAAAACTTGGAGTCGATCTATCGAAAACCTTGTTTATTTCGAAGAAGGCTCATTTAATTTTACCTTCTCACAGAATTCTAGATGCGGCTTCTGAAGCAGCTAAAGGGAAATCGAAAATTGGTTCAACCCTTAAAGGAATTGGACCCACTTATATGGATAAAACCGGAAGAAACGGTTTACGTGTAGGAGATATTAATTTAAACTTCAAAGAAAAATACGACTCTTTAGTTGAAAAGCACCGTTTAATGCTTGACAAACTTTACGAGTTCGATTACGATCTTACTGAGTACGAAGCAGAATGGTTCGAAGGAATTAAAGTTCTAGCTCAATTTCAATTAATCGATAGCGAACAATTTCTTAATGATGCCCTTAAAGATGGCAAATCAATTCTTGCTGAAGGTGCACAAGGAACTATGTTGGATGTTGATTTTGGATCCTACCCATTTGTAACTTCATCGAACACAGTTTGTGCCGGAGCTTGTACTGGTTTAGGCATTCCACCGAATCGAATTGGTAAAGTTATTGGTATTTTTAAAGCTTATTGCACAAGAGTTGGTATGGGACCTTTCCCAACTGAACTTTTTGATGCAGATGGAGATTTACTAAGAACTAAAGGGAATGAATTTGGATCAACAACAGGTCGTGCCAGAAGATGTGGTTGGTTGGATTTAGTTGCCTTAAAGTATTCGATCATGATTAACGGTGTTACCGAATTAACCATGATGAAATCGGATGTAATGGACGATTTTGACTCAATTAAAATTTGTACTTCATACCTTGTAAACGGTGAAGAAGTTGAGCACGTTCCTTACGAAATGACTGATGATATTAAACCTGTTTACACAGAGTTTAAAGGCTGGAAAACAGATATGACCGCTGTTACTCATGAAAATGAATTTCCTGAAGAATTCAATTCTTATATTGATTTCATTGAAGAAGAAACAGGAATACCTGTAAGAGTTGTTTCTGTTGGTCCAAACAGAGCTCAAACTATTGAAAGAATGCTTGATTAATCAAGTGCAACGATAACAGTCTGTTAAGACTCACAAAAAAACCTGTTTGAAATATCAAACAGGTTTTTTTTTATCTCTTTTTCCCGCTATTTATTTACACTCTTGATCGATCCTAAATCAGGATAAAACTCGATGCTATAATTTTCGTTCAGCAATACTTCTGCTGGCATGCTTGCAATTTTTCCAAACTGCGCAATTATCATTCTATCCTTAAATAAAATTTCCTTTCCATTTGAAATAGAAATATCAGCCATTCCCGGAATTCGGTAATTAATTAATTTCTGAGGAGCTATTCCTGCTGTTGGAATCATAACTAACTCTCGTGTCGAATCTAAATTTTCAAAATCGACTCTTATAGGCTTTCCTCCTAAATCATTCACTCCTACCGGTCCCATTTGCGGAGACATTCTGAAAATAACGCCACCATTATCATCTTTTTTCGGTGTGTATTGAAATTGATACGACTTATAGAAACTCACTTTTTTACCTACAAATAAAGCCAAGTATTCATCTTCCAATTTTTTCAATTCCTTCACGATTACCTCATACGCTTTTCCATCGGGTGGTAAAACTTCATAATCAGCAGTAAGTATTTTAAATAATCTTTTTCTCAATTTAAATAATTGGTGTGCAGCTTCTTCAGCTGTCTCTTCTACTGATTTCGCCATAGCCTGCTTTTCCAAAACTGGTATTTTCACAAATTCGGTATCCGTTTCTACGACTTTATAAGTGGTATCTTTCTTGTACTTCAGTATTGGATCAATTGAAATTTTACCATAGTCAATATTTACACTTTCCTCATCAAGAAGAACCAATTCCCTTTCCGCTTTACGAAAACTTGTATTTTTAAGATTAAAACCTCTTATTAAACCTTCCGGAGTTAATGCGATTAAGCTAGGTTCATAATCTACTGCAGTTGTCACTTTATAATATTGCTCAGGATCAACCTCACCCTTAGACGAAACCTCAACAGATGTCAATTTCCAATCTACTCCATCTGCCGAAACAATATCTGTAATTCCTAAATACTTTTGGGCATAATCAGCAAAAGGTCCTTTTTTCAATATGGTTTTTTCGGCTACAACCTCAACTTCTATAACAGTTTGGGGTAAAGCATACACAACTGTATTTGGAGTATCCAGTGTTTTTCTTTTTTGTGAGCTAACATTCCACTGACAGGAAATAACAACAAGCGACACCAATAAAATTCTCACGATCATTCGATTCATCTCAATCTATTTTTTTTATTACAATTGACTAATTAAAATTAACGCTAATTATTGCATAACTGATATACAGAGATTGTTATTTTTTTAAATACAACCATGCTTTTGGCAGATAATCGATAATATCGCTAGCTGTGAGTGCTTCAACTCCAACATCGACAGAAGCCAAATCGCCTGCTAAACCATGCAAATACGCACCAATTATGGCTGCAATGTGCGATGAATATCCCTGCGAAAGTAAAGATAATATTATTCCAGTTAACACATCCCCGCTACCAGCAGTTGCCATACCCGGATTGCCGGTCGGATTAAAATAACAGCTTCCTTCCGGACAACAAATAGCTGTGTATGCTCCTTTTAACATTAAAGTTAGTCCATGCTCCTTTGCAAATTCACGTTGCATACAATTGCGGGTATAACTATCATCACTTTTGCCTACCAAGCGTTCAAACTCCTTTACATGAGGTGTGAAAATACTGCCCAAAGGCAATTCTTTTTTTAATTCAGGATGTTCGCTAATAATATTTATTGCATCAGCATCTATTACCATCGGTACTTTTACCTCCTTCAACAATTCGATCATTGCCCTAAAAGAATTTTGCTTTTTATCGATTCCTGGACCAATGGCAACCGCTTTAAATTGACTTAAATCTGGATATTCTGTAAAAATAATATCTGAACAATCGATACTTACCATGGCTTCGGGTACAGTTGTTTGCATTATTTGATAACCCAAACGTGGAATGTGCGTTGTTAACATACCAATTCCTGAGCGCAAACTAGCACGAGAAGCCAGTATTGCAGCACCCATCTTCCCATAACTACCACTTATCAGTAATCCATGACCATAGGTTCCCTTGTGATCGAATTTTCCTCTTGGCATCAGTAAAGATTTCACAAATTCTCTATTCAATATTTTATAAGCTGTCGTTTTTGTATTGATAATATCAGGATGCAATCCGATTGAAATTATTTGCCATTCCCCTACATATAATGCATTTTCAGGAAAAAGAAAAGCCAATTTTGGGAATTGAAAACTTAACGTAAAATCAGCCCGAATAATTCCTCTCAAATTATTTTTAGAATTATCCTCTCCCATCAAGCCCGATGGAATATCAATTGCAACAACATCTGCATCACTCGCATTAATCGCTTTCACGATACTCAAGGCCAGGCCTTCCAGCGGCCTCGACAATCCCGATCCAAAAATTGCATCAATAACTAGATCATCTTTAAAAAGCCATGGCATAGATTCAATGGAAGTCATTTCATACAGATCTAAGGTTTTAATAATCCGTATGCGTTCTAAATTAGCTTCAGCATCAACCGATAATTTATCACTGATTCGAAGTACAAATACTTCAACAGCATAATTTTTATCTGCCAACATACGCGCCAAGGCCAATCCATCGCCACCATTATTGCCTGGGCCAACAAAAATCTTGCAATTTTGCGGAGCTGGAAAACGAACAATAATCCATTTGCAAATTTCACCAGCAGCTCTTTCCATTAAATCTATTGAAGAGATCGGCTCATGTTCAATCGTATAAGCATCAATTTCAGCAGTTTGTTTCGCAGAAAATATTTTCATTGTCATCAAGTTTAAAATCGTTAAATGAAACACTATCCATAAGTTAATAAGAAAAGTATTAAGATCTGATAAAATCTAAATACTTCAAGCATCAGATTTAAGCTCTTTATTTATTACAGTTTATGCGTTTCAATTCCTTATGTTATGGATACCACCATCAAAGATACTAAACTTTAAATAATTGAATATGATTACGAAAACGTTTTAAATAGATTCATTCTGGTAACAAATCATTACTGTCTTGTGTTTTTTTCTATATATTTGTCATTCTTAAAACTGAAACTTTACTTTAACAATTAAAAACTAACATTTATGTTTAAAGGACATCCTAAAGGACTATACGTTGCATTTTTCGCCAACTTGGGGGAGCGTTTCGGCTTCTACACCATGATGGGAATTCTTGTATACTATCTTACCGCAAAATATGGTTTATCTGCGACCAAAGCAGGTATGATTTACAGTGTATTTTATGGCTCTATCTATGGGTTAGCTCTTGTTGGAGGTTTTCTAGCTGATAGAACTAAAAACTACAAAGGCATCATTTATATTGGGCTTATAACCATGCTGGCTGGATATGTATTAATGGCTATTCCAGGCTTTGGATTAATTTTCACTATTGTTGCTCTATTCGTGATAGCATTTGGAAATGGTCTATTCAAAGGAAATTTACAAGCTGTTGTTGGTCAATTATACGATGACCCTAAATATTCCCATTTGAGAGATTCTGCTTTTAGTGTTTTCTACATGGGTATCAATGTTGGAGCTCTTTTTGCACCGAGTGCTGCTTCTGGAATCATTAACTGGTTCATAAAATCAAAAGGGTTTTTACGTGATGATGCTTTACCTGCAATCATTCACAAATTTCAGGCAGCTCCTTCAGATACTGGAGTTATCTCTGAATTGCAAGCTCTTGCTGATAAAGCATCTGGAGCTCCTGTCGCTGATTTATCAGACTTTGCAACAAGATATCTTTCCGCTTATGGTTCTGGATTTAATTATGCTTTTGGTGTAGCTGGTCTAACAATGATCATATCCATTGTAATCTACTCTATTTATAAAAGATTCCTTCCTGATGTTAAAAAAGTCGATAAAGAAAAAGGGGAAGTTGTTGAAATGTCCAAAGAAGAAACAAAACAAAGACTTACAGCATTATTCCTTGTATTTGGGGTAGTTATCTTCTTTTGGATGGCTTTTCACCAAAACGGCTTAACCATGAGTTTCTTCGCTCGTGACTACACAGTAACCAGTGTAGGACCTGCAACCTATTTGGTCTTTAATATTTGGTCTTTACTTTCAATTGTAATTGGAATACTTGCTTTAAGCTCTATATTTAACAAAGGAGCATCAGCAAAAAACAAATTAATTGGAGCTGGGGTTCTTGCTATTTCTGTGATTTCGACCTATTATTTTTACACTCAAAATCCTGAGGTAAATGCATTCTCTCCTGAGTTATTCCAGCATTTTAATCCAACTATGATTGTATTATTAACTCCTATTATTGTTGGAATATTTGCATGGCTAAACAAAAAAGGCATAGAACCATCAGCACCAAGAAAAATTGGTATTGGTATGATTATAACATCAGTAGGTTTCTTGATTCTATTGATTGGATCTTTAGGTTTAGATCCTTTTAATGCCATGCAGGCAGACCCTAACCATCTTCGTGTTGGTACAGGTTGGTTAATCAGTACTTACTTTACTCTAACTATCGCTGAATTATTCTTGAGTCCGATGGGAATTTCTTTTGTATCAAAAGTTTCCCCTCCAAAATACCAAGGAATTATGCAAGGATGTTGGTTAGGTGCAACTGCAGTTGGAAACTTATTCTTAGGCGTTGGCAGCTACTTATATGAACGCGTTGCTATCTGGCAAGTATGGACAATTTTCATCATTTTGTGTTTTATTGCAGCTTCTTTTATTTTTTCTATCATGAAGAAATTAGAGAAAGTTTCCTAACATGAAAATATAACATATTTAAAACCGCCTCAGTTATGAGGCGGTTTTTTTATGCCTGCAACTCTCCTATCAAATATTCTATACACTAATCAATAAAATCAAATAGAATTCTTTCCTCCCATTTAAGACATAAAGGTATTTTATATTATATTTGCTCTTATTCAAAATAATTCTAAATAAAACTTCATGATTGAGAAACTTAAAAAACGTTGGGAGATCACCTCTAACCTTCAATTGATACTTATTCTTATTAGCTTTTCGGTTACCGGAAGTCTTTCGGTTATGGTTCGCAAGCCCGTTTATGAGTACCTATCCATTGGACCGGATACCAACCTGCTGATTAAAATTTTCATGAGTATTTTAATTATTACCCCAACCTATCAAGTATTCTTACTAATTGTTGGCAGTATTTTAGGTCAATTCCGATTTTTCTGGAAATTCGAGAAAAAAATGCTGAGCCGTTTTATCCCTACGAAGAAAGAACAGCCCCTATCCTAGAAAAACGATATTAAACCGGAAATCACTCTTATATGAATAAAGAAATAATCGCCGAAAAATTTCGCCAATTACAAGACAGAAT
>JAQBBZ010000094.1:0-4385 GCA_032125735.1 Labilibaculum sp. | reverse complement strand
TTGCACCCGGACAACCAGTAGCATTTTACATTGGTAATAAATTGATTGGTGGTGGTTTTGCCGAGTAATTCTATCTAATAAATTTAAGAATTCCGTATGAGATCATTCTGCTCATCAATAAGCAAATCGGACTCAATACTTTCCCGAAAATGATCAACTAATTTATGATCTAAATCATTAAATTCTCTACAGTCCTTATTTAAGACACATATTGTTCCGAACAATTCCTCGTTAGGATATAAAATTGGCAAACCAAGATAGCAACACATGCCATTGTTATACTTTAGTTTATCTTTCCAGAAATCATCTGATGAGGCATCTTTAATGTGAACTTTAGCTTTGCTCGCAACAACCGAATCGCAGTACGAACCAATACTAAGCTCTCCTCTATCTCCAATTAAATAAGGGTTATTCTCGTTCCTCGAACTAACAAGAACTTCCAATTCGTGAGGATGCAATTTCATAATTAGAATTGCAGACACCTTTAATAAATCCTCAAGCAGATCAATTTCATCTTGCCATTTACGCAAAATATCCTTTCCAATACTTTGTTTTTCGAATTTTTTCATCTCGAATTACTTTTAAGGATTAATAAAGTTACGCGAAAATTATCCATAATGTCAAGTACAAATTTCATGCTAAAACCTCTTGTATCTTAAAAATCTAAAATATCTTTACAGCAAAATCGATTACTACAACTATGGATGATATAGATAAGGGTTTCATGAACGAGGAATTAATCAAGTTAATTCGAATGAGAATGCCATACGGGAAATACAAAGGTCGATATTTAATTGATATTCCTGAACCTTACTTGGTTTGGTACCGGCAAAAAGGGTTTCCTGCCGGAAAATTAGGCGAAATGCTTGCTTCCATGTATGAAATAAAACTAAATGGATTAGAGGGAATGTTGCGACCGCTTTGCAAGAAGTATCAGTGAACTGTTAGCTGTTAGCTGTTAGCACAAAATTAAATTTTGCAATTCATAATTCTTAACTTCTAATTCCTAATTAATTTAAATATTAGTTTGCAAGGCCATCGATTTAAACAAACACCACACCTTTTTTCCTTCGGCAAGCTCCATTTTTAACAAAGAAGTGTGAGTAATTGAGACAAGCAATTTAAAGCCTGCATCAACAAGACAATAGTTTCGATTATCTTTCTGAATTACTTTTATTATTGTTCCCGGCAACTGATTCCGAATGGAAATATTTGGGATTCTCTCCAAGGTTAAAGCAATATCTTCAGGTCGAAGGGATACGTTCATTTCATCGCCAATTTGGCAACAATCACTCACCATTTCCCGTTCAATACTGATCTCCTCACTAGCACCCTTGTTCGATAAAATGGTTAATCCATTTTCCTTATCGTGAGCATCCACCTTAAATTGAATCACGTTCATTAAACCAGCACCCCTCATTACATCAAACATATTCTCCTGCTCAATCAAATCAAGATAGTTTCCGTGCCCAAGAACACGTCCATTTTTGAGCAAAAACAACTCTCGGGTCAAACTTAGTAAATCAGGTAAATCATGACTTACAACAAGCATTGGTATGTTAAATTTTCGATTGATCTTAATCAGGTAAGGAATAATTTGTCGACGCAACTTTACATCCAAAGAGGAAAATGGTTCATCCATCAGTAAAAGCTTAGGAGAACTGAGTAAAGCCCGTCCTATTGCCACCCGTTGCTTCTCTCCTCCTGATAATTGTTTAGGTCGTTTTTCAAGCAAATGATTTAATTCCAACAAGTTTACCAATTCGGCAAATTCAATAACTTGTTTACCTTTCTGCACATACTTTGTGGCAAAGAGTAAATTTTTCCGAACAGTCATGTGCGGAAATAATCGTCCTTCCTGAAACACATATCCAATTTTACGATTTCGAGCAGGCTCATTGATATTCTTTACAGTATCTACTATCAAGGTATCGTCAATCTGAATAAATCCTTCATCGGGCTTCTCTAAACCAACCAATAAGTGCATTAAAGTTGTTTTACCTGCTCCCGACGGACCAAATACTCCAGTAATTCCCCGAATGAAATCAACTTCAATATCCAAAGAGAAATTGCCTTTATTACGTTTTAAATGTGCCGATAAAGCGTGCATAAACAACAGATTTATTCGTTCTTAAAATATGATTTTCAAACCTAAATTCGCTTGTATAATTTCTTCGCTAAATATTCAGAAACAGCCATAGCCAAAAAAGAAAACACCACAGCAACCAAAAGCAAGCGGAATGCAGAACTTTCCATTCCAGGAACCTGAATCTGATTAAAAAGAGCCAATGGTATTGTCTGTGTTTCCCCGGATATGTTTCCTGCAAAAATGATGGTAGCACCAAACTCACCTAATGATCTTGCAAACGAAAGAACAAAACCACTGATAATCCCAGGTAAAGCTAAGGGCAAAGTCACTCTTATAAAACTTTGAAAAGTACTGGCTCCTAATGTCTTAGCGGCTTCTTCGAAACCCGGATCTACCATTTCTATTGAAAGACGAATGGCACGAACAGCCAAGGGAAAAGAAACAATCATAGAGGCAATTACAGCGGCATAATAAGTAAAGGCAATTCGTATTCCAAACCATTCATATATGAACTGACCTATCAGCCCTTTTGAACCTAGCAAAAGCAATAAAATAAATCCTGTTGCAACAGGTGGCATTACCAATGGCAAATTTACAAAGCCCTCTATTAAAGATTTTCCTCTAAATGATTTACGAGCCAACCACCAGCCTGTTAAAATTGCTATTGGTAAAACCAGAATAGCACACCACAAAGCCACTTTAAAAGAAAGGCCTATTGCACTCATTTCTGTTTCCGAAAACACGAACCAATTCTCCATAATTAGTCTATTTTAAAACCATTCCTTTTCCAAATCAATTTAGCTTTAGCCCCCTCTAAAAAAGTTATAAAAGCTTTTAATTTTTCATCAGATTTTATTTTTCCTGCACCATAATAAAGTATCGGGTCACAATCGTCCACCGAAAATTCATAGATCACTCTTACTTTTTTAGATTTCTGTGCGTCTGACGAATACACCATTCCCATTTCAACCTCTCCCATTTCGACCATAAAGAGCGCATCCCGTACATTCTTAGCTGGCAATATTCGTTTCGCTAATTTTGCTTCCCAAGAATTTGAACTCATAATTTGTTGAGCATATTTACCTGCAGGAACATGGGATGGATCACCAATTGAAATACGCCCCTTAAAGAGATCGGGAAAATTAACAATCGAAGCTGAATCAACAAATAACTCCTTATTCTCTATTGGCACGATCGCTACCATTCTATTTCCAGCGATGCTATTAATCGAATTTCGATCAACCAATTGCAAAGAATCCAAATAATCCATCCACTCCTTACTTGCAGACACATAGTAATCAAAACCTGCTCCACTTTCAATTTGCCGGGCCAATATACCTGATGATGCAAAATTTAACTGAATACGTATACCTGTTTCATTTTTAAATTCTCCCGCAATCTCTGTCATAACATTGGTAACACTAGCTGCAGCAAAAACACTAATTGAGTTCTTTGATTTATCACTAGATGCGCATGATATTAAAAACATAAATAGGAGCAAACAGAAACCTCGCTCCTTAATTTTCAAGAATAATTTCATGAAGGATTAGATTAGTTGGGCTTTGAAAACATGAAAATAGCAATTTTTCCTAAGATTAAAGCCTTCCATAATTAGAAGATCACTCAAATAAATCAGCCTAAATTAAATCATTGGGCTTTTTTCATGCGCAATTCTTCGATACGAGAACGTATTGGTTTGTATCTAATCAGAAAACCAAAAACCAATACAGAAGCATAAAAAAGCCAGTCTTCTTTGAGTAATATCACATGCAAAAGCACTAAGCCTGCGGCCACGTAAGCCAATCGGTGAAGCTTTTTCCATGCCTTTTTCAATAGCTTCATCGATCTTTTATTTGAGGTAATCATTAGCGCAACCACTATAATACCTGCCAAAAATCCCAGCACCAGTCTCAGCTCACTAAAAATGGCAAAGAACCCCTCATATTTTATAAATAAGGAAAAATGAAGAAGCGTATAAATACCTGTAGTTATGCCTATTGCCTGGCGAGTATAAAGACTGCATGTTCTACCTGACAAAATTCGAAAAGGGGTACACATTAAAATGGCAATTAGAAAACGAATGGCCCATTCTCCTGTTGTATGTATGGCAAATTTAATACCTGGCATAGCATCAATATCCATTTGTTCAGCTATGTGCGGAGGATATTCATAATCATCAAAAATGAGAAAATCATACGTGTTATTCTCAAAATTAAAATTAGCCAATTCATATAAGCTCAACAAAGGCACAAACGCAATGACACAAACCAAAACCCAGCCCCAGTTTTTTTTCAGC
>JAQBBZ010000093.1:0-3367 GCA_032125735.1 Labilibaculum sp. | reverse complement strand
CCCCCTTTTGCTGTTGCAGAATTCCTGAGTGCTGGCAGGCTTTTACTGGGCTGTACGAGGCCGTTATGCTCTCATGTCAAGTAACGCATGATTTGTTGTTTGTTGCCAGGAGAGATATTTCAGCGCTTCAGGAAAGTTTTAAGAATTGGCCGTGTGGGGATTGGCTGAGTTGCTTGGTTGGATTGCTTTTGGGGGATTATAAACATAGTCCACACTCTTGCTAAAAAAAATTTCAATCAAAAAATAAAAATATTTCCCTCAGAATGCTCAAGGTTACAATTGATATTCTTGATATTTGAAAGTCCGGTGAAGGTAAAGAATAGGATAGTGATGATACTTGAGTCTGCGAAGCTGATTATTCAACTCCAATATTGTAGAGTGGAATTTGAACGAATGCTATTTTTACTTCTTCTTTGGTTTCGGCTTCGGTAATTCTTGCTCAGTTAATTCAATTAATTTACTAAGCCATTCTCTATCATCAATTTGGTCTTCAATAAGGAAAGATGGCTTAGCTCCTGGGTAGGGCGAAGCTTCAGAGATATCTCCGATAATCTTCTTCCCAGCTTCTGTGATTTTAATAAAAAGCTGATTGTCACATATTAACCCAACAACTTTACCATTACAATAAAGTGCATATTCGCCAAACATTTTTCTATATGATATTTCCCTATCACTATCGATTTGATCGATCACAAATTCTACAAAGTCTATGCCCTGAATCTTCCCCGCAGGCCATTTTTCAACTTATAACCCACTGAAAACAAACTGGATTATAAATTTATTAGTGTAGTGACAATTGCTTTTCTATTTTTCCTAGCTTAAAAATTTTCCATAATTTTTTTTGAACAGCACTCCTTTCTGTAATTTTACGTTCTGCATCACCAGGGCTGTAAACCATTATTACCTCCTGAATATCTGTTAATTCTTCTTTCAGGACAGTGGTGCTCATTGTATAACCCTCTTGTTCTGTCATCCATTGCATAATTCTTATCAGAGTCATAGAAACGACACAACAAAAAGCAAAAGCTCTGATCTTTGAATCTGTCCAATGCCGAATTGGTCTAAATCGTATTAAGGTAACATCTTTTAATACATGGAAATCATCTTCGATAATATTTTTTTCGTTGTAGGTATCAATTAAATAGCCCGTTTCTGCATCCAGCATATTTGAAAAAACCAGACTTTTCCCAAAACGCTGTTTTCTTATTTGAATTTCTTCTGTATTTTCTGTAAAATAAGGCTTTTCATTCACAACAGATAATTTAATACATTTTCCATACCTGTTCTTTTTTAAAAGAGTTTTAATCCCTGAAGTAATATTTGCAGGCGTTTTTTTGTAACTGTTCCATTTTTTTGTTATGTCATATTGCAGTTTTTTAATGCCTCTATTTAGAGTATGTTCCTGTTTGCGTTTTCTTACTGCACTAAATGTCAGGATAATGCTACATTTAATATCCATCACGACTTTTTTGCACCGATAATAACGCTTATCTTTCCAGACACCATGATATTGGCTTAATTCCATATCAATGAGATCTTTGTGGTGAGACGGAACTAATGCTCCTATCCAGTTGATTTTTCCTTTCATGTAAAAAAAATTATCTTTACTATTGTTGCCTTTGTCAAGGACAAGAACCAAATCTGTTTCAGCTGTACAAAGTGCTTTGAGTGAGACAATCAGATCTGCAAGAATATGAGAAAAAACCTTGCTGTCATGACAATTTGGACGATAAACTCGACTAATAAGCGGAATACCAAAAGATTTTTCTACGGCCATCAGTAATCCAACATGGTTCAGGTGATTCTTTGAATCTTTACTGTGACAGGGATTTGCAATCTTGGATCGTTTAGGCTCCTCAATATAAGTAAAAAAATTAGTTGCATCATAACAAATAATATTAGAGGAAAGCCCCATTAATTGATCAATGCGAGAAAAAAGTTCGGTTTCAATTTTGGTGAAAATTGTGTCATCAATGCTTTCAAAAGGATCCTCCTTATTTGTTGCTTCTCTTTTTTCCTGAAGCGCTTTTTCGGATATAACATCATCTGTAGCATACCAAAATTTTTTACCTGTGAAATTTTGTGCTTTAATATTAAGCAATTCTGGAAGAATGGTCTTTTTCAACCACCCGCTCATTTTTTCTTTACTGGTTGCACTATCTAAGCGGTTAATGATTGGCACAAAAAAATATTTCCAAAGGTCAGTTCCAAACCGCTCTCCTTTAATATGTTTTGCCAGAATTTGTGGTAAATCAACTATGCACGCTGTATGATAGGCTGCTGCAACCATACCAAAATTTCGAGTGTTAACTTTAACAGGGCTTTTTTTGCCTTTAATACTCTTAAGAATTGTTTCAGCAGATCCAAGATAAGTTGACCGAGTACAAACTTTACTTTTCCCTGATCCGCGTGTTTTTCCATAGTCCTTTTCATTGAGTTTTTCACGGTATGTTTCATGATAGAGATAATAAGTTTTGTTGCCTTGTTTGCGTGTGATGATCGTTCCCAAATTAACCTCCTCGATATTTTTCACTACACTTAGCATCTATAAACAATAATATCAAGGGAAATTAGTGATAAATATATCACTACACTAAAAATTTCAAAAAAATGTATAAATTCAATTGCTTATTGTTTTGATTATGGACTACCGAGAAGACTCAGGACTATCGTTCATTTGGCGTAATATTTGTATTAATGAATTCAGCTAGGCCGGTCTTTCATCCATGCTTTAATAGTTTTTCGTATCTATGCCTCCATTCCATTAGATGAAACCATCGGGGAGGTGGAGAACAGTCAGTTTTACAAAAATGAACAAGCCAGGATAGCGAACATGACGCCGGCCACATCTGCGGTTAAGGCTGTCACAAGGGCATGCCGTATCCTTTTTATCTGAACTGCTCCAAAATATACGGCCATCACATAAAATGTGGTTTCTGTTGATCCTTGCAAGGTAGAAACCAGAAGCCCTGTATAACTGTCCGGCCCTATAGCTGGATCATTAATAATAGATGCCAGGATTGCATAGGCACCAGACCCGGAAAGCGGCCTCATTAAGGCCATGGGTAATGCCTCAGCCGGAAGACCGAAACTTGCTGTAACGCTTGAAAGAGCATTAACAATCATCTGCAATCCTCCACTGGCCTTCAGCATACCCACTGCGACCAGGATGGCAACCATGTAGGGAATAATTCGCAATGCTACCTGAAACCCTTCTTTTGCTCCTTCGACAAAGACCTCATAAATTTGAACCTTTTTAACCAGGCCAAATCCTAAAAACCCAACCATTAAACTGGGTAAAATCCAGGGCGATACGGAACGTCCAAAAAGTATTGCCACAGGAATCAGGGAAGCAAGAACCCCAAGA
>JAQBBZ010000092.1:0-8281 GCA_032125735.1 Labilibaculum sp. | reverse complement strand
GGTCCTAAATTGTTTGCTTTAAAGAACGATGTTGAAGAGGTGAAAGAAGAGCCTAAAGCTGTTGAATCGAAGAAGAATTCGAAAAAGGAAGAAGATAAACCTGAAGTGAAGGTAAAAGTTGAAATTGATTTCGAAGGAATTTCAAACCGGATTACAGTATTTCCATTATCATCGGGTGATTACGATAGCCTGGAGGCCGTTGAAGGAGGAATTCTTTATACTAGTGAGAGAACTTTGCATCATTACATCATCGAGAAAGAAAAAGATGAGGTGATTTTGGATCCGGTTTCAAGTTATTCCCTAAGCGGGCAAGGAGATAAAATCTTGTATCGTTCAGGTTCTACTTACGGAATTACGGATATTTCTGCGGGTCAGGAAGCAGATGCAGGGAAGTTGAATTTGGACGATTTGGATATGAAGATTGATCCTAAAAAAGAATGGAATCAGATTTATACCGATGGATGGCGTATTTTTCGTGACTTCTACTATGTTGCGAATATGAATGGTGTTGATTGGGCTCAGATTAAGGCCAACTACAATCAGTTGATGCCATATGTGAGTCATCGAGCTGATTTGGATTACATCTTGGGTGAAATCATTTCAGAAACCAATACCGGCCATGCTTATGTGGATTATGGCGATTTTGAAAAGGTGAAGCCTGTTGAGACTGGCTTATTGGGTGCAAAATTAAAAGCTGATTCCAAAACTGGTAAGTATGTAATCTCTAAAATTTATCAGGGAGAAAACTGGACACCCAATAGACGTTCTCCATTAACAGAGCAAGGAGTTAATGTAAAGGAAGGAGATTATTTGCTAAGTATTAATGGTCACGATTTAAGTACTGATGTGAATCCATACTTGTATTTGGAAAATCAACTGGGTAAAATGGTTGAGATAACAGTAAATAGTGTTCCGAGTTTGGATGGAGCAAAAAGTTATACCATTCAACCAATAGAAAGCGAATTGGAATTGATGTACCTGAATTGGGTGAACGAGCGTCGCGAGATGGCAGACAAATTATCAGGAGGAAAGATTGGATACATTCACGTACCCAATACGGCCGTGGAGGGAAACCGGGAACTGCACCGTGGTATGTATGCTTATCATGACAAGCAAGCCTTAATTATTGATGATCGTTACAATGGCGGCGGATTCATACCTGATCATATGGCTGATCTCTTGGATCGTGATGTAATGTCGTACTGGCATCGCCGCGGATTGGAACCTAACCAGACTCCTGCTGTTGCGCACGATGGGCCAAAAGCCATGTTGATTAATTCTTATTCTTCATCGGGTGGAGATGCTTTCCCCTATTATTTCAAAAAGAAAGGCCTTGGTAAATTGATCGGAACCCGTACTTGGGGAGGATTAGTTGGTATGTCAGGCAATGCCGGATTAGTCGATGGCGGTTACATTGCTGTTCCACGTTTCGGTATTTTCGATGAAAATCAGAAATGGATCATTGAAGGAATTGGAGTATATCCTGATGTTGAAGTGTACGACGAACCACATTTGGTTGCTAAAGGAATCGATCCTTCGCTGCAAAAAGCAATCGAAATGCTATTGGAGGAATTGAAGAATAAATCTGATGATAAAGTAGTAGCTCCGGCGGATCCAAACCGTTCTAATTGGATCGAAGAGGATGTAAAGTAAGGAAAAAGGTAAAAGGAAAAAGGAAAATTGAGCAAATCAATGAAGGTTGATCCAGTGCCTTTTAGCAATAGTTACAGAAAAGGAGTGCCGTTTGGTACTCCTTTTCTATTTTAACTTTACCGCTTAAATGTGATGATAGTGAGATGTTTGTGCATTTCAGGATATGTATTTTATTCTTTTTGAGAAAAAGGGTAAATTGAAGGGACATGTCAAGTCAATTGCCTCTTATTTAGGAATAATGTTAGTGTTTAAGACTGTTTTAGTGGGCGTGATTTTTTATCGGTTAAAAATGACTCATAAACAGGTGAAATTTTGAATACAACTAAAAAGAATAATTCCATTGAGCATAATGGAGAATAGGTCGATATTTATTATTAATTTTCATCCTAAATAAAAAACAATAATTATGATACTACAAATTTCAGATTGGTGGAGTACAATGGAAATGGTCGAAAAGATTTTTTGGGGCATTTCAATCCCATTTTCGCTTCTGTTTGTAATTCAGATCGTACTTACTTTCATTGGTGGTGATATTGATGATATGAGTGCTGAAGGTGATGCAGATGCTTCTGTCGAAGGAGATACAGGAATCGATTTTCAGTTTATAAGCTTAAAAAACCTGATTGCCTTTTTTGCGGTATTTGGCTGGACAGGTATTATTTGTTTAGATATGGGCTTAGGTGCAGGTTTCTCGACATTAATCGCTACTCTTGCTGGTTTATTTATGATGTTGATAATGGCTTCTATTTTGTATTTTATGGGCAAATTAGTCGAAGAAGGAACCTTAGATCTTAACAATGCTAAAGGAAAAATAGGTAATGTGTATTTGTCTATACCAGCCAATAGAAAAGGAATGGGAAAAGTACAAGTTGAAGTGCAGGGACTTCAAACTTTGGATGCGTTTACTGATAGTGATTCAGATATTCCTACAGGTTCGGTTATTCAGGTTGTAGATGTTTTAAATGATCAAATTTTAATTGTAAAACCTTATTAAATAAACTATTAATAACAAATTATTATGGGAGAATATGTTGTTCTGTTAATTGCGGTAGTTGTAATTGCAGTTTTTGCTTTAATTGTATCGTTTTTTAAGAGATATAAAAGATGTCCATCCGATCGCGTATTGGTTGTGTATGGTAAAGTTGGTAAAGGCGTTGATACAGAATCTCGTTCAGCCAAGTGTATTCATGGTGGTGCTGCATTTATTTGGCCGATCATTCAGGATTATGCTTTTCTGGATTTAACCCCACTTTCTATAGAGATCAATCTGAAAAGTGCCTTGAGTAAGCAGAACATTCGAGTGGATGTACCTTCTCGTTTTACTGTGGGTATTTCAACAGAAGGAGGCGTAATGACCAATGCTGCTGAGCGTTTGTTAGGATTATCTCAGGCAGATATTAGTAATTTGGCCAAGGATATTATTTTCGGTCAGTTACGTTTGGTAGTTGCTACCATGGATATTGAGGAAATCAACAGTAACCGTGATAAATTCCTTGCGGCAGTATCAAATAATGTTGAGGCTGAATTGAAGAAGATTGGTTTGAAACTGATCAACGTGAACGTTACGGATATCAACGATGAGTCTGGATATATTGAAGCATTGGGTAAGGAAGCCGCAGCAAAGGCAATAAATGATGCGAAGAAGAGTGTAGCTGAGAAAAATCGTGATGGTTCCATTGGTGAAGCAAATGCACATCAGGAACAACGTGTGCAAGTAGCGGCTGCGGATGCATCTGCAGTTGAAGGAGAGAATACAGCTAAAATTACCATTGCCAATTCGGATGCACGCAGAAGAGAGAGAGAAGCAGAAGCGGAACGTTTGGCATCTGCTGCAGAGAAAGTAACTCAGGCACGTGCTTTAGAGGAAGCTTATGCTGCAGAACAATTAGCTGAAAATGCTCGTGCAACACGTGATAAAGCGACGCAGACTGCGAATATTGTGGTTCCTGCTGAGATTGACAAGCAGAAAATTGAGATTGCTGCTGAGGCGATTGCTGAACAAACCCGTCGTCATGCGAAAGGGGAGGCTGATGCGATATTCATGAAAATGGAAGCAGAAGGTAAGGGTATTTATGAAATTTTGAGCAAGCAGGCACAAGGTTTCGAGAAGATTGTTCACGCTGCTGGCAGCGATGCAAGAGATGCCGTAATGTTAATGATTGCTGATAAGTTACCCGAATTGGTTAAAACTCAGGTTGAAGCGATCAAGAACATTAAGATTGATAAAGTTACTGTTTGGGAAAATGGTAACGGAAAAGATGGTAAAACATCTACTGCGAACTTTATGCAAGGCATGATGGGATCTATTCCTCCAATGGAAGAGCTATTCAAAATGGCTGGAATGGAATTGCCAAACTACCTTGGTAAAAAAGTAGAAGAAGGCGAAACTGTTGAATTCGACGACGTTTCGGATACTAAAAAGAAAGACGAAAAATAAACAGAATTCTGTTTAAAATATGAAAGGAGCACTGCATGGTGCTCCTTTTTTAATTCCCTCTTGAGAGGGGACAAAGGGGCGTGTTATTATTCTTTAGAATTTTGCGACTCAATAACCGGTTGATCACTTTTATCGATATTCTTATCTCCCATGCTTGGAGTTATAAATATTAAAGCACCAATTCCTCCAATAATTATTAACCTGACAGCTAGATTGTATAGAAATGGACTCTTTGTTCTCATGTATTTGTAGCCTATAATTGCCAATGCGATAAAAATTGCTGTTAATCCGACATAAAAAAGAGTGGAAGAGAATGGAAAGTGTTGCAGTCTGAATAATGTTGCGATAAGTACCAGAGGTAATGCAAATCCACTTATTTTAACTTCAATTGTATCAGTTACATCTTCTTTGAAAAGGAATTTTTTTAAAGTTGAAACGAACTTCTGCTTAGTGCCAGAGAAAATCAGAAAGTAGTAGATTGCCAAAATAGTAATGGAGACTGTTAGTAATTCTCCACCAAAAGGTAAATTCAATAACTTTAGTAAGATTGAAAGTGTTATTCCTATACAGGATATGAGTTCTATTTTTTTCATATTTCATTAAATGATTTTATTGATTCTAAATCTACCAAATATTGCTCACACAATAATTAATCAATTGAAGAAATTATTGTCTTGTGATTACCAACAAATAATGTTAAAAATCACTAAGTAATTTGTTAAGTAGCTAATTGTTTCCTTACTTTAAGCAAGACTTACACTTATGTTGTGTAAGTCGGAAATCAAATCACTAAAGCAAATCACAAATGATTAAGAATTTATTTAGCAGAATCAGTCTTTGTACTGTTTTGGCCGTAACGGGAACAGGAATGTTGTCGGCTCAAAACAATATAGATGCTAAACTTCCTATGGATCCGAATGTGAGAACCGGGAAATTGGACAATGGCTTGACTTACTATGTTCGCCACAATGAAGAGCCTAAAGATCGGGCCAGTTTTTATATTGTGCAGAATGTAGGAGCAATTTTGGAAAATGATAATCAGAATGGATTGGCCCATTTTCTGGAGCATATGGCTTTTAATGGGACTAAAAATTTTCCTGGAAAAGGTGTTCTGAATTATTTAGAAAAATATGGCGTTGCATTTGGTCGTAATATCAATGCATACACCAGTACCGACGAAACGGTTTACAATCTAAGCAATGTTCCTACTACGAATGAGAATTTGTTGGATTCTACTCTTTTGGTTTTGCACGATTGGTCGAATTATTTAAGCCTTACAGGTGAGGAAATAGACAATGAGCGTGGGGTTATTCACGAAGAATGGAGAACGCGTCGTTCTGGAGGAATGCGTGTTCGTTTGGAGAAAAACAAACTCATCTATCAAGGTTCCAAGTATGCAAAACGTGATGTTATCGGAGATCTTGATGTGATTGATAATTTTGATCATCAGGTAATCAGGGATTTTTATCATGACTGGTATCGTACCGACCTACAGGCAATTATTGTAGTGGGAGATATTGATGCCGAGAAATTTGAGATGAAGATTAAGGAGCTGTTTGCGCATATTCCTGCTGTTGATAATGCAGAGGAAAGGGTGTATTTCGATGTTCCTGATAATAAGGAGCCAATTGTTGGCGTAATTACCGATCCTGAGGTGAGTAATATCAGTTTCGAAATTATCTACAAGCACAAAGCGACTCCGCTAAGTGAAAAAAATATGAACTATTACCGCAAGCTGTTAATTGAAGACCTTTATTCAACTGTTTTAGGGGATCGTTACAACGAACTGCTTCAGAAGGGTGATGCTCCATTTATTAATGGTTATGGTGCTTACTACAATCGTGAAGTAAAAATGGATGTTTTCCAAAATGGGGTTACTCTAAAAGAGGGAAATATTTTGGGCGGAATTGAAGTTCTTTTGATGGAAACAGAAAGAGCCAAAAGATTTGGCCTTGTTGCTTCTGAATTGGAACGTGCTAAAACGGCTATGTTGAGCCAGATGGAAAGAGCTTACCAAGAGAGAAACAAACAAAACAACGATAGATTGGTTAGTGGCTATCAGCAAAATTACTTAAGCAATGAGCCTGTTCCGGGTATTGAGTTTGAGTTCGAAGCTATGAAACAATTGTTTCCTGGTATTAGTGTAGAGGAAGTGAATGCAATTTCGAAAGGATGGATCACCGATGAGAATGTGGTGATTACCTTAACGGCTCCTGAAAAGGAAGGATTGCAATTGCCAACTAAAGAGCAATTACTTGCAGTGGTAGCAAAAGTGAAGCAGATGGAACTAAAACCTTATGAAGATAAGGTGGTGAACGAACCATTAATTTCGGAACAGCCTAAGGCGGGTAAAGTTGTGAAAGAATCCAATTTGAAGGATTTTGAAGCCACTGAGTGGACACTGGCCAATGGGGCAACAGTGGTCGTGAAAAAAACAGATTTCAAAGAGAATGAAATTAGTTTACAAGCTTTTAGTAAAGGGGGAAATTCATTATATGGGGTTAAGGATTTGCCTTCAGCTGAAATGCTTGGTGGCTTTGTTTCCAATTTTGGATTGGGAAAATTTGATCAGGTTAGCCTGCAAAAATTATTGACTGGTAAAGAAGTTAAGGTATCCCCTTATGTAGGTGAATTATCTGAAGGTCTTAACGGAAATTCATCCGTAAAGGATTTTGAGACCTTATTGCAGTTGGTGCACATGTATTTTGAGCAGCCACGATTCGATCAGGAAGCTTTTACCGCACTGAAAGGAAGATATATGGCTTATGTTGCCAATATGGGGGCTGATGTGAATAAAGCCTTTAGTGATTCCGTATCCATGACATCTACCAATCATCATCCAAGAACAATTTTATTAAACACTGATATGATTGGCAAATTGGATTTTGAGACGATGAAACGTATTTATCAGGAGCGGTTTGTTGATGCCAGCGATTTTACTTTTGTTTTTGTAGGAAACATAGATGCAGAGCAGGCAAAACCAATGATCGAAGCTTATTTGGGAAGTATAAAGGATATCGACCGTGAGGATAATTGGAAAGATAATGGTGTAGACTATCCTGAAAAAGATACTTATAACCATTTTGAGAGAGAGATGGAAACTCCAAAGACAACGATCAATATTGATTTTCATGGAGATATTGAATATTCCAGAGAGAATTCAGTGATGATGGATGTCGTTGCCAAACTTTTAGATAAGAGATATCTTGAGGTGATTCGTGAAAAAGAGGGTGGATCTTATGGCGTAGGTGTTCGCGCAGGAGTAGATAAATTTCCACGTGAAGAATACAATTTACTGATTCGTTTTGATACCGATCCTGCGAAAGCTGAAAAGTTAAAAGGAATTGTTTACAGCGAGATTCAGGCTCTTTTCAACGAAGGTGTTAAAGAGGATGACTTACACGAAGCGAAGGAAAACTTCATTAAAGTGCGTCAGGAGAATCTTCGTAAAAATGGCTATTGGTTAAATGCGATTAATCATTACTATGTGTATGACGAAAGCATGTTAAGTCTTGAGGATTACGAAAAAATGATCAACTCGATCACGAAAGAAAAGGTAGAGAAATTTGCTAAACAATATTTTTCAACACCTGCAAAAATTGAGGTGGTAATGTCTCCAATGAAAAAGGCAATTTAATACAGTGTTATCTAATAAAAACGGATGCTCAGTATTGGGCATCCGTTTTTTTTTTACTCCAGTTTGTTTTCTCAATTCCCCTCCCGAGAGGGAAAAGAGTGAGTGGTTTTTTGTCATTTTATTTAAAACATCCCCCTGTATCCCCCTTGGAAGGGGGACTTTTCCGTAATTTCACTTTCTCGTTTTTTTGAATCCTTCTTTTGTCGCAAATGTTTGAGGTTTGGATTCCCCTCTTGAGAGGGGACAAAGGGGAGTGTTTAATGGCTTTGTTCAATCCAATTTACAATTTCATCAACAACATCGGGCATGCACTGTTTTACTTTCAAATCATCAAAGCGGAGAAATTTTACACCTTCAGCTTCCAATCTTTCTTGTCGGGATACATCTTTTATTCCAACTTCAATAAAGTCATGAGTGTTACCATCAATTTCCAGAGCTAATTGTAACTCGTGGCAATAAAAGTCAACAATATAATCCAACATAGGAACTTGGCGGTGAAATTGATAACCAAGTACCTGTTTATTCCTTAATTCGCTCCAAAGCAGAACCTCGGC
>JAQBBZ010000091.1:0-3580 GCA_032125735.1 Labilibaculum sp. | reverse complement strand
CCATCCTGATTGGTTACCATCACCAATTCAAAATTAAGTTGCTTTACAATTTTGGCAAGTCCATTAAAAACACCAGGATAATACTCCAATTTCTCCAAGCTATCTACTTGAAAATCCACCGGAGGCTCCAGAATCAATGTGCCATCTCTATCTATAAACAGAACTTTCTTTTTTGCATTCATATCCTTCATGATTTCAAACCAAATTTGGTTAGTGCATTTTTCAAAATCTCATTCTCCTCTTTTGTCCCAACGCTAATTCTAACACATCTATCCAAATTCTTTATTTTTGAGCGATCTCTAATGATAATTTCATCCGCAAGCAAATAATTATATAAGCCTCTTGCATCATTCACACGCACCAGAATAAAATTAGCATCGGTAGGAAAAACCTTCTCAACAAAAGGTAAACCATTCAAAAACACCAATAGTAGATCTCGCTCTGTAATAATCGTTTTCACTTGCTCGTTACAAGAATCAACAGCTTTTAATAATTCCAATGCTTTGGTCTGAGTCAGACAATTTACGTTATAGGGTGGTTTTATTCGATTCAAAATTGCAATAATTTCCTTCGACGCCAATCCAATTCCCAAACGAATTCCGGCCATTCCCCAAGCTTTCGATAAGGTCTGAAGAATTACTAAATTGGGATAATTAACTAATTTATCTACCATCGTTTTGCCTGGAGCAAAATCAATATAGGCCTCATCAACAACAACAATCCCTGCAAATTTATTCAGCAATTCAACAAGCTTACTCTCATCTAACAAATTTGCAGTTGGATTATTCGGAGAGCATAAAAATAACATTTTTGTATGATCATCAGTAGCTGAAAGAACAGCGTCAACATTAGGCTGAAACTCAGAATCCAGCTGCACTTCTCTATTCTCAACAGCATTTATGCCTGCAGCAACTTCATACATCCCATAAGTTGGCGTACAAATAACTACATTATCAATATTCGGTTCACAAAATGCTCTAAACAAAAGATCAATAAGCTCGTCACTTCCATTTCCGAGAATCATATTTTCAGGGTTCAGAGATTTCAATTCACCTAAACGTAGTTTCAATTCTTTTTGCATTGGATCAGGATAACGATTTACTCCATTTTCATTCGGATTTTCATTAGCATCCAAAAAAACAGATCCTTTTCCCGAAAATTCATCTCTTGCAGAAGAATACGGCACTAATTTTTTCACATTTTCCCGAACCAAATTGTTCAAGGTAAATCTTGATTTTATTTTTGATCCCATTATGAGTTTGATTTAATCTTGTTCAACCGAACGGTTACGGCATTGCAATGAGCATCCAACTGTTCAGCTTTTGCCATTATTTCAATTACCGGACCCAGATTTAAAAGTCCCTTCTCGCTTATTTTCTGAAAACTAATGCTCTTCATAAAAGAATCAAGACTAACACCAGAATATGCTTTGGCATAACCATTTGTTGGTAAGGTATGATTGGTTCCAGATGCATAATCCCCAGCGCTTTCCGGAGTGTAATTTCCTAAAAATACTGAACCTGCGTTTCTAATACCATCAAGCAATGCGTCTTCATCTTTTACAGAAATAATTAAATGTTCAGGACCGTATTCGTTACTTATTTCGAGAGCTTCCTCCTTCGATTTCACCAAAATAATTTTCGAGTTTTCCAAAGCCTTGGCTGCAACATCTCTTCTGGAAAGAATTTTCAATTGCTTTTCAAGTGCTTTCTCAACATCTTCAATTAATTCTTCAGCCCAAGTGACTAGCACAACCTGACTATCAGCACCATGTTCTGCCTGAGACAATAAATCGGCAGCAACGAATTCAGCATCTGCCGTTTCATCTGCCAAAACCATAACTTCCGATGGCCCGGCAGGCATATCAATAGCCACTCCTATTCTATTTGCCCGTTGTTTTGCTGCAGTCACATATTGATTTCCAGGTCCAAATATTTTATGAACTTTTGGTATTGATTCGGTTCCATAAGCCATTCCGCCTATTGCCTGAATACCACCAATCTGAAAAACACGATCGACACCAACCAATTTGCAAGCGTATAGAATTGCCGGATTAATTTTACCATCCTTACCGGGAGGAGTGCAAAGAATGACCTCCTCACAACCAGCCAGTTTTGCAGGAATTCCTAACATCAATACCGTTGAAAATAATGGCGCGCTTCCACCTGGAACATACAAACCAACCTTTTCAATTGCCGTAGATTTCCTCCAACAAAGAACCCCTTCACTTGTCTCAATTTGCTTGAATTCCTGAAATTGAGCTTTGTGAAAAGTTGTAATATTCTTTGCGGCAATCGCCAAAGCATTTTTTAATTCTTCATCAAGCATGCTTTCCGAAGCATCAATAGCTGCCCGACTAACTTCAGTCTTTTCAATCTTGATTCCATCATACTGCAGAGTATATTTAAACAATGCTTTATCGCCATCATTTTTCACTTCACTAAAAACCTGATTCACGACATCTTCTAACTCATCCACATTAAAAAGCGGGCGACTTAAAATATCATTCCAAATTTTATTTGACGGGTATTTTATTACTTGCATTTTCGTAGGAATTAAACTTACAATACCATTTTCTCAATAGGAATGATCAATATGCCTTCTGCTCCATTAATTTTTAATTGATCAATAACTCCCCAAAAATCGTTCTCGTTTATTACAGAGTGAATTGAACTCCATCCTTTCTGAGCCAAAGGCAAAACGGTTGGACTTTTCATACCCGGTAACACCTTTATAATATCGTCTATTTTATCATTAGGAGCATTCAGAAGAATATACTTGTTGTTTTTAGCTGCCAAAACCGATCTCATTCTAAACAATAATCGTTCTAATATCGCACTCTTCAGACCGCTAATATTCTTATTTGCAACCAAACAAGCCTCCGAAACCAAAATCTCTTGAACCTCAACCAGACCATTCTTGAACAAAGTACTACCTGAACTAACCAAATCACAAATTCCATCGGCCAAGCCAATATTGGGAGCAATTTCTACAGAACCCGAAATTACGTGAATTTCACTATTTAAATTGTTGGCATCTAAAAACTGTCGCAAAGAATTAGGATAAGATGTGGCTATTTTTTTCCCATTAAAATACTCTAATCCTGTATATTCTACTTCTTTTGGTAAAGCCATTGCCAAGCGGCATTTCGAAAAACCCAGTTTCTGGAGAATCTCAAGCTCCTTTTGCTTTTCGATAACTACATTCTCACCTATAATAGCAATATCGGCGACTCCATCCTGAACATACTGAGGAATATCTGAATTTCTCAGGTATAAAACTTCAAGTGGAAAATTGGAAGCGTTTGCTTTCAATTGTTCCTTACCATTATCAATAGAAATTCCACATTCTTTCAAAAGTCTCAATGAATCTTCCTGCAGTCTTCCTGATTTTTGTACTGCAATTGTTAATTTTTCTCCCATGGTTAAAATTTTGGTGCCTTCTGATGTCAGTTTTAGGCAAAAAAAAACGCCCAACTGATACAGCGGGCGTTTAAATGTTAGTTAAAATATTTTTATAAAATACTGCATAACATCGTCAGCTCACCGATTGGTAAGTATAATGATGATGATGTGTTGCA
>JAQBBZ010000090.1:0-7922 GCA_032125735.1 Labilibaculum sp. | reverse complement strand
GATGTGAATACACTTGGTTCATCTTTACCTGAGATAATTTGTAGCTGACCGTGTTTCAGATATCTTCCGTAATAATTGGCTCCGATATAGTGCTCGGCAGCCCACAGGTAACGACTATGTCCTTGCACTGTTGCCGACCAATTGGCTCTTCGGTGAATCCCTAAGGCAGCATAGTTCATCGTCCAGTTTCCATTCGGATCGCTCTCTGCCTCAAATCCTTCTGCTTTGAATTGTTTTGCGCTGCTGTCGGCTTTTTTTCCTTGTAGTAAGCGCAGGTAAACTGCGGCCATTTCAGCATCTGTTTTGTCTTTTCCATCCGGACTGCCCGACAGGGCCATTCTTTCGTAATGTTTTGCTGATAACTTTCCTTTTCCGTTTGGATGACGTCCTGACATTGATAAAGGCCAGGTTTCCTTATTGCAGAAAAGGCGTGTTTTTAGAAGGGATTGCTTCAGGTTGGCATGTCCTTGCTCAGAGATTCTAAATGGTGTTTGACTAAAGAAATAGACCATGAGTGTTGCTCCGTCGAATCCCCCATTGGCATAGGCCGGGTAGTTATTGGCATGATGAAAGACCGAGCCGTCAACTTTGAAACTGTCTTTTAAGCCCGGTGCATAAGCAAGTCCGTTGTCTATCCAGTTCACGTAGGCATTTAAATATCTTATTTTTTCAGGCGAATCTTCCAACATCAGGATACTTGCCAGGCGGCCCATTACCGAAGTGTTGAAAGCATCTATACTCATGCCTTTTTCGTGCATAGGAGCAAAAACTTCCTTGGCACCCGAGTACCATTCCATGGCTTTTTGCGCCTGTTTGGCACGATGGGTGCGGATCAATGATTCCCGCATTAGAAAATAGGCTGAGTAGTAGGTTCGCATGCTGTAGCCTAAGTGGTGCAGTGTACCGTTAGCACTTCCATCAGCCCATCCCTGATCAATCAGATGATCGGACATATTGAAAAAGAGTTCTTCCAGTTCATTTTTATATTCTGTGTTTTCCGTTTGCTGATAAGCACAAGCGATATTGTACATGACATTGGTATAGTTTGCAAGATCTTTTTCATATTTTACAAAGTAATCCTTCCATTCCTTGGTATAAGGCTCATAAATCTCTGAGAAACGGCAAAACCAAATGTTTTTTCCTGTGATTTGGTCATCGCTGCGAACAATCTGATACTCATCGTAAGCTTTCTTTAATTCAGCAATCCGTTTTTCATTTACGTTCTGCTTTTTGATGACCTCTTTGCTGTATCTCCTGTTAATCGTTTGAATGCCTTCAGTTTGGCTTTGAGTTAAAGCTTCCAGTTTTTCGCTTGGTTTGTTTAAACTCGATTTGTAAAGAATCAACCAGTGATTTTCTGTCTTGGCATTCACAAAAGGAACCTGATAGTCTGGTGTATTCCATCGACTATCGGCAGGAGTACACAGCATGACATGATCAAAAAAGAGACTGCCCCTTGTATTTTTCGGAGCTAAAATGCTCATGCGGTTCATTCCTTCAGCAGGAGTGCCTTGCATGTCGCGTTCGAAAGCAACCCAGGCCGCACGCCAGCCTTTAAAGTTCAATCCAAATTCAAACCAGCAGTTTGTTTTTTCATCTTTACCGAATTGTATTTTTATATTTTCATTCTTAGGGGTTTCGTTATACACCCAAAAACAAAAGGTTGGTATCGATTTATCTTCAGAATTGGGGTCGAAAGCTTTAAAATTAATATCTCCGTTAAATACAAGGGAAGCATTTATATTCCAATCCCATCTCAGACTTTGTTGGCCATGTTTGTAATGCTGCCGGCTGATATTGATTTTTGAATTGGAATCGCAGCTCCAGTTTTGAGAAACAGAAGTCTCCTCGAAGGAAAGTATTTGAGGAATGAAAAGATCCTGGGCTGAGATCTGCTGAAAGCAAAAAACCAATAGTATAAGGAATGAAAATGGATATTTGTTCTTCATTTTTAATAAGTTTAAATCGATTGCAAGGAAAGGATTAGTATTGAAATTAGGTTTATTCTTTACTATAGAAATAGTGCCATATTGTGATTTTGGGAGAATTTCGTAAGAAATAATCAGAACAGGTTCATTGAAACCTGTTCTGATTGCAGAGTTTATTTTTCCAGATCTCTTTTACGCACAAGTGCTTCTAAAAAGTAGTAGTCGGCATAGTTTAAAGGAACATCAATTTCGGAGTCGTGCGGAATACTACCCACGCTATGCATCAAAAGGAAATTGTTGTTCTCACCCAATTTAGCGCGATAAGCTTCTGAAGCAAGGCTATTCATGATTTTGTCGGCTAAAGTTTTGTACGTTTCTGCTTTTTGGGGACAGAAAGTGCTCATCTCGTATAGAGCAGATGCAATTACAGCCGCTGCAGATGCATCCCGGTAGGTATTCGGAATGTCTTTGCAATCAAAATCCCAGTAGGGAACCAGATCTTCGGGCATTCGTGGATGACTGAATAAATACGCTGCAATGGCTTCGGCTTTGGTAAGGAATTTAGGATCGTGAGTTTCTCTGAAACAAAGAGTGTACCCATAAATGGCCCACGCCTGACCTCTTGCCCAGGCAGACTCATCAGAATAGCCTTGTGCAGTTTGTTTGCTTCGAACTTGTCCGGTTATTGTATCATAGTCGATAACATGATAACAACTGTGATCAGGGCGGAAATGATTCTCCAAAGTGGTTTCTGCATGTTTGACGGCAATGTTTTTGAAGCTTTCATCACCACTCAATTTACTGGCTTCGAACAACAATTCCAGATTCATCATGTTATCAATAATAATCGGACACTGCCATCCTCGTTCGGCTTGCCATCCTTTGTTTGCATTCCACGATTGAATGGCTCCAATATTTGGGCGAAAGCGGGTACTTAAAGATTTGGCTGTTTGAATGATCACTTTTTTGTAGGCATCATTTTTAGTGAGGCGATATCCATTGCCATAACTGCAATTAACCATAAACCCAACATCGTGATGCCAGGTTAGATATTGTATGGTATCTAATGTTCCGGTAAGTTTTTCAGCCTCCGTTTTCCATTTATTATCGCCTGTCAGTTCATATAAATACCACAAAGAGCCAGGGAAAAAGCCACTTGTCCACATTTCAGGAGTGTTGTATCTTGTACTGCCATCTTTTTCTATTGTCCTTGGATTTAAGATTTCTCCGTTGGCGTTCATCATTTCCATTTCACGACCAATTTGTTGGGTGGCAAATGCAAGGTTCTCTGCAACAAAGTCTTTTGAACTTGTTTTCGAATTGCTGCAGGAAAATAAGCTGATGATACTTGCCAAAGCAATTGTGAATTTTAAAATTTGATTCATTTTATTGTTCCTGTTTAATTAAAAATTTAATCCTGTTTTTATTGATTTCCCCGTATCAATTCCTGTAGGGAATTGAATCGTGAAAGCTTTTGTTTTTTCATTTTCGCTAATCTTTATCTCAGCTTTTTCTTGCTTGTGTAAAGGATCAGAGATGCAGATCAGCCATTGATCCTTTTCTTTTTTTAGGTGCAGTATAGCGGGAGCATCGGCTTCCAAATACAAATTGTCATGCAATTGAATTTTCCCGGCTTGGTATAAAACAATCATGTAGGAGTCTTCAGTATATTGAATGGCTTGTGCCGTTTCATCGTTCTGAATGAGAACAGGAAGTTCGTTTTTAAGAGTATTTTTCAGTGTTTCGAGCTTTGTGTTCGGAATCACCAGATATGCATAATCGGCACCATTGGGTTTTGCTCCATGCGAAAGGGATACTTGAAAGATAGACGTGTTTTCTTCCTCTTCCTTATAGCGTCCATCCAAATCGGCCCAGTTGCCGGTTCGTTCTTCGGCGAAAAGTTTAAGGCCTGCAGCTTTTTTGCCGGGAAGAATAATATAGGCAGTGTTGTCGTGATGAATCCAGGAGATTTGTTTTATTTTTTCAATGTCCAGGTTCTTATATTGTCCGGCTTTTATTTTTCCTTTTTTTCCGTTTATGCAGAAATTAATATCCGATTTTCTTTCGGTTTGATTGATTGTGGTCCAAACATCAAACTGATCTGCTTCATTTTTTCGGATTGCATTTCCCAGGGCAAGCATTTTATTTTCGTAAGTGAAATAGGCTTTGTTAGCCTTAAGGTTCACATATTCACTTTTACGATTGTATTGAAATGCGGCAATGCCTTGATGAGCTGCAGCCAATCCTCCGGCAAACTCATTACTGCTTTTACTCTCATTTCCCCAGGGACTAAGTGGAAGTTTACCTGTTTTTTGAAGTGCCGTAATACCTGGCCAGGCTCTCCAGTTCCATCCAATTCGGACTTTGTCGTATTCTTTTCCGGAAGCATAAATTATAGTAGAACCATCACCACTTAAAAAATTATTTTTGCCATGAGCCCTTTCGCTTTCTGATGTTTCACATCCGGAAGAGCGGTTCGATAACATTTTAACGGCGAAGTATGCATGAGGTGTGCTGTGAATCAACAGATCGGTATTCCAGAAGTATTTGCTCGAATCCAGAGCTGCGAACTCTTTATTTTCATGTCTTTTAAGCAATTGTTTAAGTTCGTTTTCAGAATCAAAATGAATGTCTTTTTGGTCCAATAGTTTCAATACATCCTTCCGAATAGCTCCATTGTCAAGGGGAGTTTCCTTAAGGGCATTGTGACGCCCTGCAATCGTAAGTACACCGTGGTTTTTGTAGTAGTACCATTGGATACCATCTAAATAATAATCAGCAAGTGTATTCCATTCTTTGTTAGTTAGTTCCCACCGGCTGTTGCGGGTGCTTTTTGCATACGTTAAAGCGTGATTGATCCAATGAACACCATAACCAATCCAGTAGTTTTGAGCTCCTCCGGCATTGTGTTGAATCCATGATCCATCCGGGGTAAAGCCAGTAGGAAAATCGGTTGGTGTGTTAAGCACCCGAGGGAATTGTTCTTTCACGATTTGATGTACCCAATCCATTTCTTTTTCATCTCCGGAGCAGGAAGCAATGGCTGTCATGGCCCACAAACGGTAGCCAACATTTCCTCCCCGGTTATGTCCATCCATTTTATCGAAAACACTTTGATCTTTTCCGTTGTACCAACACCAGTGGCTAAAATTTGTAATGCTTTGAATAAGTGTGTCTATTTGCATCTTCTTTTCTGCGGATAGTTCTCGATCTTTTATCATGTCGTTGTAGAGTACAAGTTCTATCGCAGCCATGGACCGTAGAGTTTCGAAGGGCACCGATGGGAATTCATATTTTGGACGGTGATCAATCCAATACTGAAGAGCTTTATAAATGGAGTGTTTCAACTGCTCTTTGTTGGAAATATCACCTTTTTGATAGTCGATGGCCATTTGCATCACACGACCAGTAATGTGATTCTTGTCAGGTTTTGAATCTGAAAAACTTCCATCTTCTTTCAAAAGGGAGAGTGCCTGTTCTGTATTTATTTTTTCCCATTGAGTGGATAGATTGTTTCTCTCAAGACTTTTCCTGATTTTAGACAAAGCTTCGAGTTCGGAAGATTGTGAGAAACCTGCTAAAGGCTGGAGAATACTCAAGAATATGAAAATACTAAAGGTGCCGATTTTATTCATTGTGATCTGAGTTTATTTTTAATGCAAATCTGTTTTATGCTTTTTCTGATGTTCTAAATTATTGATTTTGATAATTGCATATTGACTGATTTGATGATTATGGGACACTTACGGCCCGGATCTATTTTAAGTATCTCTATAGTAGGTTTTTGTCGTGATGAGTTAGAGGTTTCAAAATCACAATTCAATGCTGTACTGCAAGGGTTTAATTTCTGAATTCATCCGTATGATTCTGGAGGTGTTCGGAGTTGAAGTAGGGGATAGTGGTTTTTTTGCAGATGTTGTTTTGTTTAGACTTGTTGATAATGAGTTGTTTATTGGTTATTTTTCTGATGGTGTTTGATATTGTTCGTACGATTTTGGATCAATTAAAATGTTTGATGTAGTTGAGTGAATAGCAGGTGTTTGTGTTTGGTTTGATCCCGAATTGAATTTTTGGGACAATGTTGGTTTGTCGGGACTTAGGCTTTCTCTTATATTGGAATCGTTTTCGGAGTGATGATGAAATTGGTTCAATACATGGAATTTTGATTGCTTCTCTGAAATTAAATGGATTTAAAATCATAACAAACAAAAAATTATGAAAACTAACCTAACCAAGTGTTTTGTATTTCTATCATTATTTGGCATGTTCGCCCTTCAAGCGTGTCAAAAAGATGATGTTGAAGAATTGCCAATTGAAGATGTAGAGACGACTGTATCTCTAAAATCAGCAAGCAATCTGACGATCGAAACAGGAATGAAATTTAACGACATTAATACTGTATTGGATGCAGCAGTATCAGGAGACATCGTTTATGTGCAATCAGGAACTTATTTTATTACCGGGAAAATTGCATTGAAACCTAATATTACACTTCAGTTTACAGGACTTGGCACAACTCCGATTTTTAAATCGGTAAATACAAGCACTGAGCTCTTGGAATTGTCTTATACTTCGGATATAAATTACACAGATATCATTGGAATCAGATTTAGTAATATCAGATTTAAGATTTCGGATGCTAAAAACATGGTTTTTAAGGAATGTACCTTTGAAAAAGGAATGAGAAAACCAGGTACTGATAAAAAGTACTTGAGTGATGCCTATATCGAGTTTCTGCGAGTATCAAATGCATTGGTAACCACCTGTAAGTTTAAACGGGATCTTGGAAACAGTGGTCGCGGTATCTATAATAAAGTATCTGAAAATACTAAAATTTTAAACAATAGCTTTACCGGATATTTTACAACAGCCATTAACGAAAACAGTACTGGAACACTTATACAAAATAATCAAATTCAAAGAGAAGATACTTGGGTGAATGTGAATGAAACAGATCATGGCATTTATGCTCACTCGTTTACAAATCTGAGAATTATTAACAATACAATTAGCGGTTGGCCGGCAGAAGGATGCGGGGGATCAGTGAAAGCCCGAAATGGTATCAGTCTCGAAATTAGAGATAACAATTTCACCAAATCGGGAGTGATGTTATATGTTTATGATCACGCAACTCAGCCTTTTTTAAAAGATGTGAAAGTTGTAAATAACACCATTTATATTGATTATCCGGGGCAAGGTCTTTATTACGGAATTGGCTACTGGAGAAATACGACCGCAGGCAGCGAAGAGTCTATTCAAATTAGAGATAATATTCTGCCTAATGGTTCAATTTATATCACTTTTGCCACATTAAACACAAGTGATTTTAATTTGAATGGTGGGGGTGTATACAATAATGATTTTGGTGCTGTGTATTTGAAATCAGGAATTTATCAGTCAGGAAATTATTGAAAGATTACTGTTGTTGTGAATTAAAATTAGTAGTACCGGCAGTCATCCCGTCTCTGTGTATATTTTAAGTTAGAGATGGAATGACTTCTTGTTTTTTTAATATTATTATATGCGAAAGATTTTAATATTCTTGAGTTTCTTGTATTTGCCTTACTCATACGCTTTGGCTCAATACATTGGTTTGGAAGGTCAAATTCCTGGTGGATGGACAACAAATGCGGGTTCTGATTTAAGTATTAGTAATGAGCATTATAAATTGGGGACACAATCACTTAAGTGGGACTGGACTCAGGGTGCGGCATTAACTGTTTTAAATCCTCCTAATTTAAAAAATGCAGCGAATACATATAAAGGAGGCTTAATGCTTTGGATTTATAATGAGAAAGCTATTGATAAGAAACTGACTTTTCAGTTTGGAAAAGGAAGTCGGGTGGAATATCATTTTGATTACAAAATTAATTTTGAAGGATGGCGTGCCTGTTGGATTCAGTTTACTGAGGATATGAATGGTCCGAAAACCAGTAAGGATCTGGAATTCATGAAAATTATTGCCCCTAAGGATGTTGCAAGTGGCACATTATT
>JAQBBZ010000089.1:0-3312 GCA_032125735.1 Labilibaculum sp. | reverse complement strand
CCTCGAATTTTACCTTCGAGGGATGTATGTATATCGATTTACTGCTCACAATCTTTCATCGATAACTGAATGCGTTTTCGGGCAACATCAACCTCGGTTACCTTCACGTTTACATGCTGATGCAACTGAACCACATCGGCCGGATTTGATACAAATTTATTGGCCAGTTGAGAGATATGAACCAAACCATCCTGCTTCACGCCAACATCTACAAAGGCGACAAAATTGGTGATATTGTTGACAATTCCAGGTAACTCCATGCCCACCTCCAACTGTTCGACCTTGTAAATACCTTCTTTAAATTGAAATACTTTAATGATGGTTCGCGGATCGCGGCCGGGCTTTTCCAATTCATCCATGATATCTTTTAAGGTAGGTAATCCTACTTCTGCTGTTACATATTGATTCAGGTCAATCTTCTTTCTCAATTCCTGATCGGCAATTAAATCGGCAACCGAACAGCCAGCATCTTTAGCCATTTTCTTAACAATGCCATACGATTCGGGATGAACAGCCGAATTATCCAAAGGATTCTCAGAATTTGGAATGCGAAGGAAACCGGCACATTGCTCGAATGCTTTTGCGCCCATTCGCTTCACTTTGGAGATCTCTTTACGGGTATTGAAAGGGCCGTTTTCTGCACGGTAATCAACAATATTCTGAGCCAATTGCGGGCCTAAACCCGACACGTAATTCAGTAAATGCTTACTTGCAGTATTCAAATTCACACCCACCTTGTTTACACAAGATTCCACCACCTGATCAAGGCTTTGCTGCAATAAATTCTGATCTACATCGTGCTGATACTGTCCAACACCAATCGATTTTGCTTCAATCTTCACCAACTCGGCCAAGGGATCCATTAATCTGCGACCAATGGAAATCGAACCACGCACAGTTACATCAAATTCAGGAAACTCTTCACGCGCTATTTTCGATGCTGAGTAAATAGAAGCTCCCGCCTCACTTACCACGAAAACCTGCACCTTGCGATCGTAATGAAGGTTGGTTACGAACTTCTCAGTCTCTCTGCTTGCCGTTCCGTTTCCAATCGCGATGGCTTGAATATTATAGGTCTCGACCATAGTGGTCAGCTTTTTGGCTGCCATACTACTTTGGTTTTGCGGCGGATGCGGATAAATGGTTTCGTTGTGCAATAAATTGCCCTGAGCATCCAAACAAACCACCTTACAACCACTTCGGTATCCCGGATCTAAAGCCAAAACACGTTTTTGGCCTAGTGGCGATGAAAGAAGTAACTGTCTTAAATTCTCGGAAAATACACGAATCGCTTCCTTATCGGCAGCCTCTTTCGAAGTATTTGCAAATTCTGTTTCCAATGATGATCCAAGTAATCTCTTATAGGCATCTTTCACAGCAAGTTCAACTTGTTTCGAAGCAGCAGTATTTCCTTTTACAAAAAGTCGATTCAAACGATCCAATACTTCCTCCTCATCGGGAGCAATGCTCACACGCAAAACACCTTCGGCCTCGCCTCTTCGCAACGCCAGTATCCGATGAGAGGCAACTCGTTTCAACGGCTCTTCCGAATCAAAATAGTCTTTAAATTTCTCGCCTGCCTCTTCTTTTCCTTTTACAACTTTAGAACGGATAACTGCCTGGCGTTGAAATATACTTCTTACCGAATTTCTAGCCACTTCATTCTCATTCACCCATTCGGCAATAATATCGCGTGCCCCTTGCAAAGCGTCCTCGGTGTTGGGCACTTCATCCGTCAAAAACTGAGATGCTCTGCCTTCTACATCACGTTCATCTTGTTTCATCAGGATTTCCGCCAGTGGCTCCAGACCTTTTTCCTTAGCTTTTACCGCTTTCGTTTTCCGCTTTTGCTTGTAAGGCAAATACAAATCTTCCAACTGATTCATCTCAGCACAAGCCATAATTCGTTGCTTCAACTCATCTGTCAGCTTATCCTGCTTCTCAATGGAATCAAGAATACTATCCCGTCGCTTATCCAGCTCAGTTAAACGGGCAATTTCATCTTTAATATTGCCAATTTGAACCTCATCCAAACTACCGGTCATCTCTTTTCTATAACGGGAAATAAATGGCAGTGTAGCCCCTTCGCTCAAAAGTTGCAAGGTGTTTTCAACCTGAAAAGCCTGCAATTGCAAGCTTTTCTTTATGTGATCTATATATTTTTGCATGATTTCAGATATGAGATATTAGACATGAGATTTGAGGTAAATCCTGTCTCTTAACTATTATTTTTTAGATATCTTTTGCATTCGTTCACCGAACGCTCAACACAATCTTCTAACGAAAGTCCGTTAAAATAATTGCCCGTCAGATAAACTCCTGCTTCTTCAGCCAGGTTTTGGATGTCCTGAATTCTCTCTTTGTGTCCCAAATCCAGAACAGGCAATCGATGATTGGCAACAATTGTTTCGCCCAAATCAGATTCATCAACACCTAACATTTTAGCCATTAAAGCCTCCTGTTCTTCTTTCGGGATATTGTTTTCTTCGAAATGGAAAGCAAATCCTCTCGATTCCTTATGCTCCATCACATCCCTTGTAACCATCGAAAGACATGTGCCTTGCAAGGGAATAATAAAGGAAACAGGCTCGAATGCCAACTTTTCCTTAGGTAGAACAACAGTTCTCGACAATATATTTTTGGTAGTATATTCCTTAAGCTTTGAAGCCAATTCAGAGTTAATACCGCTAAGTAATGTTCCGGCAACCGATGGGGGTACTGCAAAAGCAATATCTGTCGCCTTGAATTCTTCGCCTGATTCTGTTGTAAGGCTTACTCCGTTCTCTTTTCGAACGGCAACAACTTTCTGCTCTGTAAGAACAGTAATATTTTCGGTTTCGGCCAATGCATTCATAAAACTCTGCATTCCCTTTTTCAGGATAAAGCTTTTAGGATGCTCCTTACTTTTTGTTTTTCGGCGTTTCAGGAAAAATTCTGCCGAAAAATCGTCGGCATTTTGAACAATTACCGCACTAAACATTCGGGTAAAAACCTTGTCGTAATTCTTTTTGCCAACAATATTACCAAAATATTCCTTCACCGTTTTGCCATCACGCTTCGAGAAAAATAACTTCGGACCGGATGTCAACAACTCCCATTTACTAACCCGAGACATGATTTTCTCATGCTTATCGGTGAACACTTTCATGCCCACCTTGGCTCTTGGCTCAATACCCGACTCCAATCCTGAAGATTGGATCAAGCCAATCAGATTTGTATAAGAAGCGTAAAAGGTATGTGCTCCCATTTCAACCCAAAAATCATTTTTATCATGATAATGGGTATTTAAGCAACCGCCAATTCTTTGATCAC
>JAQBBZ010000088.1:0-12056 GCA_032125735.1 Labilibaculum sp. | reverse complement strand
AATGATCTGCCTGATCTGAATTCTGAACGGTACCCGTTTTCCCACATACCTGAATATCTTTTACCGCGGCTAATGTTCCAGTACTTCCTGCTCCTCCCGTTACAACCATTTCCATACCGTCAATTACCGGCGTGAAATTGTCCGAATCTATACTCGTGAAATGTTTCTCTAAATACTTTGCGTCAATTCCTTCCTTATCACCAACTGATTTTACGATATGAGGTATATAATAAAATCCTCGATTGGCAATTGCAACTACCATATTCGCCATTTGCATTGGAGTTATCTGCAATTCACCCTGCCCAATAGCAAGCGAAATTGCATTTAAAGCTCTCCAATTATCACGATATTTTTTTATATAATATTCGTTCGTTGGAATAGAACCTGATTTTTCATTCTCGATATCGATACCAAGTTTACTACCAAAACCAAATGATGTAACATGTTTTCTCCATGTAACATATCCTTTTTGAACCGAACCAAACTTAGGACTTTCAAGAATGTAACGAAATACATTTGCAAAATAGGAATTACAGGATTGCTGAATAGCTTGACGCAGATCCAAAGGAGAGCTATGAGCATGACATCTCATAGTGAAATTCCCTGCATGATAACCATTTTGACATCCAAATCTTGTCTCAGGACTAATTACATTTTCCTGAAGGGCAACCAATGCATTTACCAATTTAAAAATTGAACCTGGAGGATAAAGCGCCAACATGGTACGATCAAATAAAGGTTTTAAGGAATCATTTTGAACCATCATTTGATAATTCTTGTTCATTGCTCGCCCAACAAACATTTCCGGATCATATCCCGGACTGGATATTTTAGCCAAAATTTCGCCCGTACTAGGTTCAATAGCAACAATTCCACCTTTCTTGTTTTGCATCAATAACTCACCATATTGTTGTAAATCAATATCTAAACTCGTTTTAAGATCCTTGCCCGATACGGCATTTTTATCGGCCTTTCCATCTCGAAACGATCCCTTTATTCGGTTATAAACATCAACCCAAAATATCTTTACCCCCTTCTCGCCGCGAAGCTCTTTTTCGTAGCTTCGCTCTATTCCGCTTTTCCCAATATAATCTCCCTGGCGATAATAGGAATCGCTTTCTATTTCCTGAATGGTAACTTCCCTCAAATATCCTAATGCATGAGCAGCACTTTTCAGTGGGTATTTTCGCAGAGTACGGGTCTGAACAAAGAAACCTGGAAATTTATAGAGCTTCTCTTGCAAAACAGCATATCTTTCAGATGATAACTGCTTTAAAAATATTGATGGCTTGCGATAGGAATAATGCTTTGCGTTGGCTATTTCGTTAATTACTTCAAGTTTTTCAATTCCTAATAAATTACAAAAATCAGTTGTATCAAACGCAGATAACTGTCTGGGGATCACCATCAGATCATATGCGGCCTGATTATAGACTAACAATTTTCCGTTTCTGTCATAAATTAATCCTCTTGCCGGATATTGCGTTACCTGGCGTTGAGAATTATTCTCTGCAGATAGTTTATAGGTATCATCAATTATTTGAAGATTAAATAGACGTAAAATGAAAATAATAACAACGAAAATGAATATTCCGCCAATAATGTATTTTCGGTTTGAGAAATTATTCATTTTGTTATATTAAATAGTCTATTTTTTAAATAATAGGTATTGAGATGTAATTAGCAAAGTTAAGGTAAAAAAGGTACTAATAATTATTCTTTGAATGGTTTCACCTAGATTGGTAAACGAAAATACTTCTATAAAAAATAAGAAACCATGATGCGCTACCACCAAAATTATGCAATACTTAAAAAACCAGCCAAAGCCATAATCTTTAATACTTGGTGTTGTTCCTTGTTCATAACCATCTCTAACCGATAACAAATTGAGGATATACGGTCGTAAGTAGGCCATAAAAACACTTGCAGAAGCATGCATTCCTACTGTATTGGAAAAAACATCAACACTTAATCCTAGAAAAAAGGACAAGACTAACAAAAGCCAGTTTGGTGTCTCAAATGGAAGCAGTAATATAAATAAGATATACAAATAAGGATTTAAAAAACCACTTATCTGAATGTTATTTAAAATGGCAACTTGAATGAATACAAGAACCACAAATCTCACAATGTTTTTGACTATTTGATTCATTCAGATTCCTCCTTCTCAAGTTCTATTCGTTCAGCCTTCATCAAATCACTAATAACCATAACATACGATAAGCTTTTAAAATCATTGGTAAAGGCAATAATCAATTCATGAAAATTACCGCCAGAGCTTGGCAATACCTCCTGTATCGTACCCAACAACAAACCTTCCGGGAAAATAGCTGAAAACCCACTTGTAACAACGGTATCGCCCAGTTGAATCGGTACATGAACCGGAATCTCGAACAATCGTGCTGTTTTGTAATCTTTCCCGTCCCAAGTTAATGAACCAAAATAATCGTTTTTCTTAATTTTAGCAGAAACACTTATGCGACCATTTAATAAGGAGATTGCAGTTGAGAAATTTTTTGACACGCTTTTCACCACACCTACAACACCATTTGCTGTCACAACAGCCATTTCTGGTTTAATTCCATGTAGGCTACCCTTATCCAGGGTAATATAATTCAGTTGCTTATTTACTGAATTATTGATGATTTTAGCGTTTCGGTATAAGTATTGTTGCTGATATAGAGAATCAGTATACAGTACAGATGAATCAACTGATATCTTAAAGGAATCTGACAGAATATTTTTTAAGTGGGCATTTTCTCTATTTAATTCTTCATTGGTTTCAGCTAAGGCCAAATAATCGGTTGTAGATGAAACCTTCTTGTAAAGATTTCCAGCAATAGCATTGCTTGAGTTCAGGAACTCACTCTTTTGATAGTTATTGTAGCTGACTAACAACGACATGCAAAAAATCTCGATTATAACAAATATAATCGTAAAATGAAATCTCACGATAAAATGCAGCAAATTCTTCATTCAAAAAATCAAATCCCTGTTAAACCAAAATAAGTTTCATTCCTGATTATCTCATCAGGAACGAAAACTTATCTACATTCTTTAAAGCAATTCCAGTACCACGTGCAACTGCCCTTAAAGGATCTTCTGCAATGTGGAATGGGATATTTAGTTTATCTGTTAACCGCTTATCTAATCCTCGAAGCAATGCTCCACCACCGGCAAGATAAATACCTCTATTTACAATATCGGCATATAGCTCTGGAGGTGTTTGCTCCAATGCACTCAAAATTGCAATTTCAATTTTCGAAAGTGATTTTTCCAGACAATGAGCAATTTCCTGATATGAAACAGGTACTTCGATAGGAAGTGCGGTCATTTGATTAGGTCCTTGAACACGAAAATCATTTGGTGGATCTTCCAATTCCGACAATGCAGATCCTACATGAATCTTTATTTCCTCAGCTGTTCTTTCACCAATTTTGATGTTGTGCTGATGAGGCATATACTCCTGTATATCAGAAGTTAAATCGTCTCCAGCAATACGAATCGATTTATTGGTTACAATTCCGCCCAATGAAACCACTGCAATTTCAGTTGTTCCACCTCCAATATCCACCACCATATTTCCTTCAGGAGCTTCTACATCAATACCAATTCCGATAGCCGCAGCCATTGGTTCGTAAATCATGTATACATCACGTCCTCCAGCATGCTCCGAAGAATCACGAACCGCTCTCATTTCAACCTCTGTACTTCCCGAAGGAATACAGATCACTATACGTAGCGATGGTGGGAACAAACGTTTCTTTTTGTCGATCATCTTGATCATTCCACGAATCATTTGCTCTGCAGCGTTAAAATCGGCAATCACCCCATCTCTAAGCGGACGAATCGTTTTCAGGTTGCCGTGAGTTTTACCCTGCATCTGACGAGCTTTTTCGCCAATCGCAACCATTTTTTCGGTGCGACGATCGATTGCAATAATTGAAGGTTCGTCAACAACAATTTTATCATTACAGATAATAATTGTATTTGCAGTTCCCAAGTCAATCGCAATCTCCTGAGTTAAAAATGAAAAAAATCCCATATGGTAGCTATAATATTTCTCTGTTATACTTTAATGCTTAAAATGTCTCATTCCTGTGAACACCATAGCAATTCCAAATTTGTTAGCTGCTTCAATAGAATCCTTATCTTTTATTGAGCCACCAGGCTGAATAATAGCAGTAATTCCAGCTGCATGAGCCGCTTCTACACAGTCGGAGAATGGAAAAAAAGCATCAGAAGCCAAAACACTTCCCGCAATTCTATCTGCTCCCTGACGAATGGCATTCTCTAAAGCCCATATACGACTAACTTGTCCTGGCCCAACACCACTTGTAGTTTTATTCTTTGCTATGGCAATTCCATTTGATTTTGCATGTTTTACTGTTTTCCACGCAAACATCAAATCTTCCATTTCTTGTTTTGATGGTTTTCTTTCAGTAACCACCTCTAATTTTTCACCAATTAATTCCTTATCCAATTCCTGAATCAAGAAACCTCCTAAAACCGTTTTTCCTTTAAACGAGGAATAATCTGATTTTGAAATTTCAGGCAATTCTAATAATCTTAAATTCTTTTTAGCTGTTAATACCTCTAAAGCTTCTTTGCTAAAAGATGGTGCAACAATTACTTCAAGAAAAATCTCACTCATCATTTCAGCTGTAGCCTTATCAATTTCTCTATTTGCAGCTATAATTCCACCAAAAATAGAAACAGGATCAGCATCGTATGCCTTTTTAAACGCTTCTGCAATTGTATCAGCACTACCAATTCCGCAAGGATTTGCATGCTTAGTTGCTACAATTGTTGGCTCTTGAAATTCTTTCAAGGTCTCCAATGCTCCATCGGTATCACCAATATTGTTGTAAGATAGTTCTTTACCATGAATTTTCTTAGCCGCGGTTAAAGTTCCTTCAGTTTCTTGAATTTGGCTATAAAAAGTTGCATTCTGATGAGGGTTCTCTCCGTAACGAAGATCTTGCTTCTTTTCGTATGTAAGCGTTAATGTTTTTGGTGATGTAATACCGAGTTTTTTATTAAAATATCCCGAAATTAAAGCATCGTAATGCGCTGTATGCTCAAATACCTTAGCTGCTAAATATTCTTTTGTTTCTAAACTTGTGTCTTCTCCTAATTTTAATTCTTCAATTACTTTTGAATAATCTTCAGGATCAGTAATTACATTAACAAACTTGTAATTTTTAGCAGCAGCTCTCAACATTGTTGGACCCCCTATATCAATATTTTCAATAATTTCTTCATGACCTGCTTCAGGATTTAGGATCGTTTCTTTAAACGGATACAAATTACAAACAACGATATCAATAGGTTCAATTCCTAACTCATTCATTTGAGCAATATGGGTTTCGTTATCGCGAATAGCTAAAATCCCCCCTTCAACATTTGGATGTAAAGTCTTTACTCGTCCATCAAAACATTCCGGAAATTTAGTCAGATCAGAAATATCCATAACAGGAATTCCTTCGGCCTTAAATTTTGCAGATGTCCCCCCCGTTGAAACAATTTCCCATCCTAAATTTGTTAATTCTCTAGCAAATTCAACAACATTTGTTTTATCAAACACACTGATAAGCGCTCTCTTCATGGTTCTCATTTTGTGGTAATTTTTATAAAATGGTATGACTTAATTTCCTCTTAAAAAGTCATCACATTGAACATTTTTGCAAACATTTCAATTTCAGTAACTTAGAAGGACTCGTAAATTTTCATGCAAAGTTAAGAAAAACCTAAAAAAATCCACTGAATGAAAAAGGTTTTTTTAAACTTTTTCATCAGATCATAATATAACAGATTATTTAATAAAAAGAACCAATTTCACGCTATTAAAATTCCTGTCCAAACACAAGCGTATCCCAAAAATAAGAACTACATAAACCCTAAAAAATAAGCTCCAATAGTTAAGTAAATAAAAAGTCCAACCATATCATTTAATGTCGTTACAAAAGGACCTGTAGCCAAAGCAGGATCAATTTTCATTTTATGCAAGGTTAATGGTATTAAAGTTCCAAAAACAGAAGCAAAAATAATAACCGAGAATAATGCAACGGATACGCTAATTGTTAAATCATAAGATCGACCAATTAATGAATTTACAAGAAAAACCAAACCCGAACAGATTACAGCATTTACAAATGCACCTGATAACTCGCGCAACAATCGGCTAAATACGCTTTCAAAACCCAATGAATTACTCGCTAAACCCTGTACGATAATCGCAGCCGACTGAACGCCAACATTACCACCCATTGCGGTAATCAGTGGAATAAAAAATGCAACAGCGGGATCCATATGCAGACTACTTTCATGCGTTGATATTACAAAAGCACTAACAAGTCCTCCTGCTAAACCGATCAACAACCATGGAAGACGTGCTCGTGTCTGAATCCAAATCGAGTCATTCGCCTCAACATCTTCGGTAAGACCAGATGCCATCTGATAATCCTTATCAGCCTCATCGCGAATCACATCAACAATATCATCAATGGTAATTCGGCCCATTAATCGTCCAATACTATCAATTACGGGTATCGCAACAAGGTCATACTTTCCCATGATTCGAGCAACTTCCTCGTCTGCTTCATCGGTGTGAACCGACATAACATCAGGTTGATATATATTACTTATTCTTGCAGAAGTAGGACTTAATATCATTATTTTCAGAGAAATAGTGCCTTTCAATATCCCATCATCATCAACAACATATACGTAGTAAATTTCATCAATATCCTCCGCCTGGCGACTCAGCTCTCGTAAACATGTTAGAACAGTCCAGTTCTCGTTTACCATCACCAACTCTTTTGCCATCAATCCACCTGCTGTATCTTCATCATAATGAAGCAAGTCTACAATATCACCAGCTTGATCTATATCAGTTATATGTGAAAGAATCTCCTCCTGCTGTTCTTCTGACATTCCACCAATAATATCGGCAGCATCATTAGAATCCATCTTCCCGAGAAACTGTTTTGCAATTACTTCAATAGGAAGAACTTTCAAAAAACGCTCCCGGTCGTCTTCTTCCAATTCGGCTAAAACATCAGCTGCAGTATCCTCATCCAAAAGCAAATACAGAAATTTTGCTTCTTCGGTATTAAGCTCATCGTAAATTTCAGCAATATCTGCTGGATGCCATCCATCCATCATAGCGATTGCCTCTATTTCATTCTTCTCCTCGATAATTCTTTTTAACTGATCGATGTATTCGCGAGTCAATTCAAATTGCATATCAATTGTATTTAAGGTGTGATTTTATTCTCTTAATTCCGTGTTTATCAATTCTTCAACTTTATTGGTCAAATAAACAAATTGTTCAACAGATAATTGCTCTGGCCTTTGAGACATTATATCATCATCCAATTTTAAATCTCCCAATACTGGTTTTAAAGAATTCCGTAAAGTTTTCCGTCGTTGATTGAAGCCGGACTTGACGACTCGAAAGAATAATTTCTCATCACATGCCAACCTGTCGGTCTTATTTCTTACCATACGGATAACCGCAGATTTAACTTTTGGAGGTGGATCGAATACTGTTTCACTGACAGTAAACAAATATTCTATATCGTAAAAAGCCTGCATTAGCACACTTAATATACCGTATGTCTTATTTCCCGGAACTCCGGCCATTCTTTCAGCAACTTCTTTCTGAATCATGCCTACAACTTCGGGAATTTGGTCTCTATTATCTAAAACCTTAAAGAAAATCTGTGAAGAAATATTATATGGGAAATTTCCAATTATTGCAAAAGGCTCCGAAAATAATTTCGACAAATCATATTTCAGAAAATCATGCTCAATTATTCGTCCAGATAATTCAGGAAAATGCTCATTTAAATAAGCTACAGAATCTCTGTCAATTTCAACAACGTGTGTTTCATACGCCTCTTCTTTCAGTAAATATTGTGTTAAAACCCCCATCCCTGGTCCAATCTCGAGTACTTTCGAGACACCCTCGGCGGTCATACTTGCCACTATTTTTTTTGCAATATTTAAATCTCTTAAAAAATGCTGCCCTAAACTCTTTTTCGCCCGAACGTATCCCATATCCTTCCAATTAATCCCTTTTATATTAGCATCTCAACTCAACAAAAATTAAAACACTAGCTTTTCAAAGGAGATTTCAAACATTTACTTATTTTTGTAGCTTAATTTACTGCACGGCAAATTTAGGACTTAATACTTGAATCATTGCTTATCCTTGCCGAAAAATTTAACCTAAGTTTGTATTTGTTTAAAAACACAAACTCTAAAAACATTAGACTTGAAGAAAAAGCTCATCCATATCATTAAATTTTTAATCTTTTTTTCGATTAGTTCCTTTTTATTCTGGTACGTATATCGCGGACAAAATACCAGTGAGCTTCTTTTCACGTTAAAACATGAAGTTAACTACTACTGGATTCTTCTTTCCTTATTATTCGGGCTTTTGAGCCACATCAGCCGAACCATACGGTGGAATATGCTAATAGAATCTTTAGGGAAAAAACCGCGAACCATAAATACTTTTCTGGCTGTTATGGTTGGTTATTTTGCCAATCTTGCACTTCCAAGAATGGGTGAGATTTCGAGATGTGGATTAATCAGTAAATATGAAAACATTTCCTTTTCGAAATTAGTTGGAACTGTAGTTCTGGAAAGAGTCCTGGATATAATCATGCTATTCATCTTTCTAATCATTGCATTATCAACACAGTTTTCAGAGATATCTCATTTCGTTTCCAATAATCCGGAGGTTAGTACAAAACTATCCAACGTATTCGCCTCAGCCAACACATTATATGTTATCGCGGCAATATCTTTATCAATATGGATTCTTCGAAAGAAATTTAAAAACACGATCTTATTTAAAAAAATAGACCAAACCTTATCCAATTTCATGGACGGGTTTCGTACGATCAAAGAACTTGATAACAAATGGTATTTTGTTTTTCACACAGTCTTCATTTGGATCATGTATTATTTGATGACCTATATCTGTTTCTTCAGTTTTGGATTCACATCTAATCTTCCTGCCGTTGCCGGATTAACCGTATTTGTAATGGGTAGTTTAGGAATGGTTGCACCTGTGCAAGGTGGAATTGGCGCGTGGCATTTTATGGTTATTGGTACTCTTTTAGTTTACTTACCCGAAGTTGCCAATATTGAAACCATGTCGAAAAGCTTTGCTCTTGTTGTACACGGAGCGCAAACAGCTATGATCATTATTCTTGGTTCATTATCAGTAATTGCCTTACCAATTGCAAACAGAAAGCAGACCAAACTTATAAAGTCGAAAATTTGAGATGAGTATCGAATTTACAATAGTTGAAGTTAGCAACGCCCATTCAAGAACAGAATTTATCGAACTTCCTGTTAGACTTTACAGGAACAAAAAAAATTGGATTCGACCTTTGGATTCGGACATTGAGAAAGTCTTTGATCCGCAAAAAAACAAGATGTTTACTCATGGAGAATGCATTCGCTGGATTCTTCAAGATAAAAATAAGCAGACCATAGGCAGGGTTGCTGCTTTTATCGACCACAATGCAACAAATATGAATGAGCAACCAACAGGCGGCTTGGGCTTTTTCGAATGCATTGATAATAAAGATGCAGCCTTCACCCTATTCGATATTTGCAAAAACTGGTTAAAAGAAAGGCAAATAGAAGCCATGGATGGACCCATTAATTTTGGAGAAAGACATCAATGGTGGGGACTTCATGTTGAAGGAGATCACAAGCCTGTTTATTGCATGCCTTATCATTTTGAATACTATCAGGATTTTTTCGAAGCCTACGGATTTCAAATCTACTTTAAACAATATACTTATCGCACGAAATTTGAACTCGAAAGCTTAAGTGAAATAATAAAATGGAAGGCTACCAGACTTCTGAACAATAGCGATTACAAGGTCGTTCATTTCGATAAAAACAAGACAGACAAACTAATAAAGGATTTTGTATATATCTACAACGAAGCTTGGGTAAAAGAAATACCAGGCATCGAGGGCATTTCTGAACATCAAACTCAAGACCTCTTTGAGACATTAAAACCAATCATGCATAAAAAGCTAATGTGGTTTGCCTATTACAAAGAGGAGCCCATTGGATTTTTCATAATGGTTCCAGACTTAAATGAGCTTCTGCAGCATCTAAATGGCAAAATGAATCTTTATGGAAGACTTCGATTCCTTTACTATAAACACTTACAAAAAAACAAGAATGCTGTTGGCTTAATATTTGGCGTGGTTCCGGAATTTCAAAAGCGTGGTATTGAAGCGGCAATGATATATGAATTCTCCAGATCGGGATTTGACTCCAAATTTCCATTTTTGCATTTGGAACTGAATTGGATTGGTGATTTCAACCCAAGAATGAGTCATTTAATGGAATATACTGGTGCTAAAATTTATAAAACACATCACACCTACCGAAAATTGTTTGATGAAACCAAAGAATTTAAACGCTCAGTAATAATAAAATAAAACGGCTACTCAAGTTGAGTAGCCGTTTCTGTATTTTATCGAATAATTTACAATCCATTTTCAGAATGATACACAATTCGCATTAAACGAATATCGCCTTCCGTAAAATCCTCTTCGCCCAATTCATCAAGTGCGTCCTCTATACTATCCGTCTCAGCTTCATCGAAATATTCTAGAATTTCTTCCTGACGATCTTCATCAATCTTCTCATCCACATAATAATTCAGATTCAATTTAGTTCCGGAATATACAATAGCTTCCATCTCTCCAAGCAAATCGGCGAAATCCATTCCTTTGGCTTCAGCAATATCCTCCAAATCCATTTTTCGATCCACACTCTGTATAATATAAACCTTAAATTTAGATTTATCAACGACTGAACGAACCACCATATCTTGTGGCCTTTCAATATCATTCTCCTTGACATGCTTACTGATTAGACAAATAAACTCTTTACCAAATCGATTTGCCTTACCTGCTCCTACCCCTTGAATATGTGATAATTCCTCAATACTCACTGGGTAATTAATTGCCATTTCCTCAAGTGAAGGATCTTGAAATACTACATAAGGAGGCACCTCTTTTTTCTTCGCAACCTGCCTTCTTAAATCTTTCAACATCGACAACAAAGCTGTATCAACAACAGCCGTGCCAGCAGCTTTGCTTGCTTCCAAATCAACACCTTCAAAATCATGATCATCAGTTAGCATAAATGGAACTGGCGTTTCCAGAAACTGAAATCCTTCAGGTTTGAGTTTAATTACGCCATACTGCTCAATATCCTTTTCAATTAAAGAATGAACCAATGCTCTTCGAAAAACCATATTCCAAAAATGTTGATCGCGGTCATCGCCACACCCAAACATTTCCAGTTCATCATGTTTATATGATTTAATCGAGGAATTCAACTCACCGGTAAGTATATTAACTAAATGATCTATTTTAAAACGTTCTTTAACAAGCTTTACTAATTCAAGTGCCTTGATTACATATCCTTCTCCCTGAAATTCTTTCTTAGGATGCAAGCAATTATCACAATTCCCACAATTTCCAACCTCAACCTTTTCCCCAAAGTAATGAAGTAAAATTGTTCGACGACAGATTGCCGATTCTGCAAATGAAACAGTTTCTAATAAAAGCTGTCTACCAATTTCTTGTTCTGCAACTGGTTTGCCTTGCATAAACTTTTCAAGCTTCTGAATATCCTTGTAGCTATAAAAAGTCAGACATCTTCCTTCTCCACCATCACGACCAGCTCTTCCGGTTTCCTGATAATAGCCTTCCAGACTCTTTGGAATATCGTAATGAATTACAAATCGTACGTCTGGCTTATCAATTCCCATTCCAAAAGCAATTGTTGCAACCACAACATCCACATCTTCCATCAGAAATTTATCCTGATTTCCCGAACGGGTTGAAGAATCCATTCCTGCATGATAGCCGACAGCCTTTATACCGTTCACCTGAAGAGTTTCGGTCAACTCCTCAACTTTTTTTCGGCTCAAACAATATATAATTCCTGATTTACCTGTATTTGCCCGGATATACTTAATAATCTCTTTAGTAGCATTT
>JAQBBZ010000087.1:0-9361 GCA_032125735.1 Labilibaculum sp. | reverse complement strand
ATAATTTGTTTTTGATTTGCCATATGTAACTTACCATGCTGGAATAATCATCCCCCTGTGTGTCAAAATATCCTTGTCATGGACGTTTCATATGTTTATTTTTAACGGTTATTTATCCTGAGATTGCACAATCTAATAATTTAGCTCCGAAACACATTGGCCAATCGATAATACATAATGCTTGTTCAATATAGCCTGCATTTTCAAGTTCTTCTAGTTTTCTTATAAAGCATTGTTCTGTAGCTCCTTTTGTGTTAGTTTTTTGCTGATTGGAGCTTGAGTAGTAAGATGCATATTTTAAAATTGAGTTCATCTTCAATAAAACTGATTTGTCTATTTCATTGAGAAGACTAGATCCTATTATGTAGTTCTCCATTGATAATGACAAAGCTGTATGCTCTGATTCATCCCTATTTTTATACATTGTAATGAACTCTTGAAAAATAAGAAAACTCTTCTTAATATCCACATTTGTTGTGTCAATTATTGAGAATTCAATATTAATCGACTCCTTAAAAATAGATAGAAGTTTTTCTTTTGATATTGCATATGAAAATTCATGATTTATAAAGGCGGTTTCTTCAAGACTCTGAAAAAATGCCTCTCCCCAGTTATCATATTGGCCATTCCCATTATAAGGATTCAGCTTGCCTGATTTAGTAATTGCGCTTGTAGCAATTAGCCTTAAATCATTCTGTATTGTTTCCAATAAGAATTCATTATTTGAAACATCCTCTTGTACGCTGTCTTTTGAGCATGATGTAATAATTATGAATAGACACAAAAAATAAAGGTACTTTTTCATTTTAAAAAAATTTAAGTGTTAATAATAAAAATTACTTTAATTTTGCCCGTATCTCCTCGAACGAGATTTTGGGCCTTGAGTTTTGAATGCGCATTATTTTTAACTCGGGAACCAAATTACGAAAGCTCACCGCCACTAATCGGCGGTGAGCTTATTTGTAATTAATCTATTATGTAGGATTGTTTTGTGCGGCAGTAGCTAATGGGGTTCTTATTCTCTTTTAGTGTTTTTATCAGTCGGGAAAGGCTGCGTTCCGAAATGTTTAATCGTTGGGCTAATTCTGCCGGAGTGCATGTATTCTCTTTGCTAATGAGTTTTTTAAGGTATTCCGTTTTCTCTAAAAAATCTAAATGTGTCATCTGCTTAAGTATTAATTGGCTGTTGTGATTTACCTATTAATTCCCGAAATAGTAAAAAGGTAACCCCTGTTAGTTGTTAAATATTGATAAATATTTTAATGGAAGGATTTAAATGAACTCTGTATCTCTTATGTTTCCTGACTTGCCGTTCAGTTTGTAAAGGAGGAAAAATATTGGGTTTAATTTATGTAAGGCAGTTTGTTGCTGTTCTTGTTGTGCCGGACGCGAAATCTTCCGGTGTAATTCGAAATAAAAATGTAGTGCTGAAAAGTATTGGGAAATCTTCTTTCTGTAAACGCATCCTTTCCATTTAAATTACGTTAACAAATAAAAGGACTTCGAGGTATTTTATTCGTTTCAAGTAAAAGTATATCTAAATACTTTATTATATTTGCATGGAATTTCATTGGGGCATGCAATTATGAGTAAGCTGAATGGTTTAAAATTTCTTGCGAAATTTAAGGTGTGAACTTCTCCCCATTAATTTAAAATATTGAATTCTTTTAAGGAAATGGACAAGATCTTAGACGATTTTGAAGATTTCTACCTGATACTGAAACAACATGGCAAAAGAAGAACAAGATAAAATATTGGATGAGGTAACTCAGAGCGATTACAAATACGGCTTTGTTACCGATATCGAAAATGATGATATAGGCAAAGGTCTTAGCGAGGATGTGATCCGCATGATATCGGCCAAGAAAAATGAGCCGGAATTTATGCTTGAATTTAGATTGAAGGCTTATCGTCATTGGTTAACTATGAAAATGCCTAAATGGGCATATTTAAAGATCCCTGAAATTGATTATCAGGATATTATTTACTACTCTGCGCCAATACAGAAGGCGAAGTTGGAGAGTATGGATGATGTGGATCCAGAAATTCGGGCAACTTTCGATAAGCTGGGGATACCTTTGGATGAACAAAAACTCTTGTCGAATGTAGCAGTTGATGTGGTGATGGATTCATCATCGGTAAAAACTACGTTTAAACAAGCTTTGGCTGAAAAAGGAGTAATTTTTTGCTCATTTAGTGATGCCGTTCAGGAACATCCTGATTTAATTCAGGAATATATGGGAACAGTAGTTCCTATTCATGATAACTTTTTTGCGGCTCTTAATTCGGCCGTATTTTCTGATGGATCATTTGTGTACATCCCTAAAGGGGTACGTTGTCCAATGGAGCTATCAACTTATTTCCGTATTAATGCTGCGAACACAGGTCAGTTCGAACGTACTTTAATTGTATGCGAAGATGACAGTTACGTGAGTTACCTGGAAGGCTGTACAGCACCAATGCGTGATGAAAACCAGTTGCATGCCGCTATCGTTGAAATTATTGTGAAGAATAATGCAGAGGTGAAATACTCTACCGTTCAAAACTGGTATCCTGGTAATAAAGACGGCTTAGGTGGTATTTACAATTTTGTAACCAAACGTGGTATTTGCGAAGGTAAAAATGCAAAGTTGATGTGGGCTCAGGTTGAGACCGGATCGGCTGTGACTTGGAAATACCCATCTACAATATTAAAAGGTGATGGCTCGTCAAGTGAATTCTATTCGGTAGCTGTAACCAATAATCATCAGCAAGCCGATACCGGATCAAAAATGATTCACATTGGGAACAATACCAAAAGTACGATCATCTCGAAAGGAATATCGGCAGGAAAAAGTAGTAACTCTTACCGGGGATTGGTTAAGGTAACTAAGAATTGTGAAGGAGCCCGTAACTTTTCTCAGTGCGATTCGTTACTTTTAGGAGACAAATGTGGAGCACACACATTCCCATATCTCGAAATTGGCAATAAATCGGCCAGAATAGAGCATGAAGCTACTACTTCTAAAATTGGAGAAGATCAAATTTTCTATTGCAATCAGCGGGGTATTTCTACCGAGGATGCCATTGGTTTAATTGTAAATGGATACGCCAAAGAGGTAATCAACAAAATGCCTATGGAATTTGCCGTTGAAGCGCAAAAGCTCTTGGCAATTAGTTTAGAAGGATCCGTAGGATAAAAATAGTTTTAGCGATTAGCTAATTCTCAAAAGACCAGTCAATTTTGAATTGCTGGCAGAAGTAAACTAAATGTAAATAGCCTTAATCAAATGGTTAATGGCAAAAAGCTAGATATAGATGTTAAGCATTAAAAATTTACACGTTTCCATCGATGGAAAGGAAATCTTAAAAGGAATTAATCTTGAGATTAAGGCCGGAGAAGTTCATGCTATTATGGGACCTAATGGTGCTGGTAAAAGTACTTTGGCTTCAGTATTGGCAGGAAGAGATTTGTATGAAGTAACCCAAGGTGAAATTACTTTTCTAGGAAAAAACTTACTGGAAATGGCACCTGAAGATCGTGCTAAAGAAGGTATTTTCTTAGGGTTTCAGTATCCGATAGAAATTCCTGGAGTTTCAACGGTTAATTTCATGAAAACTGCGGTTAACGAACATCGCAAACACAAAGGTTTGGATCCATTAACGGCTTCGGATTTTTTAAAGCTGATGCGCGATAAAAAAGCCTTGGTTGAAATTGATTCGAAATTGACAAATCGTTCAGTAAACGAAGGATTCTCAGGTGGAGAGAAGAAAAAGAATGAGATTTTTCAAATGGCTATGTTGGAGCCTAAATTGGCTGTTTTAGACGAGACCGATTCAGGTTTGGATATCGATGCGCTTCGTGTTGTCGCAAATGGCGTGAACAAATTGAAAACTGCCGATAATTCAACAATCGTGATTACTCACTATCAACGTTTATTAGATTATATCATTCCTGATGTAGTTCATGTTTTGTTTGATGGTCGAATTGTGAAAACTGCTGGCAAAGAGCTTGCTCTTGAGCTGGAAGAAAAAGGATACGACTGGATTAAGGAAGAAAACGGAAAATAGTTGTAAAAGAAGTAAATGCTTCTTTAAAATGAGGCACGTTAGATGGAATACATATAGTGTTTCCAAATACTAATTACTAACGTACTAAATACTATAAATAACATGGCCGACATAAATACAATTAATAAGGATTTCGCCGATCTGTTCGAGCAAGGCAAAGAATTGCTTTCGAATGGTTCTTCTGCTTGCATGAATGAGACTCGTGAAAAAGCCTTCGTTCAGTTTCAGAAATTAGGCGTTCCTACTCGTGCCAACGAGAATTATAAATATACCAACCTAATACCAGCATTCGATCATCCTTATAATGTGAATCTTCGTTATATGGAAGTGGATGTGGACCTGAATGATATTTTTCAGTGCGATGTACCCGAGTTGGATACCAATATGGTATTGCTAACAAATGGTTGGTATTACGGAAATAATAAAGTGCTTACCGAGTTACCCAAAGGAGTTATTGTTTGTGGTGTAGAGGAAGCTGCGGTAAAATATCCTGATATTTTTAATGCACATTACGGTAAATATGCCAAGCCCGATGAGGATGGTATCGTGGCATTAAATACAGCTTTGGCTAAAGATGGTTTATTCATTTATGTGCCTAAAGGTGTCGTAATCGAAAAGCCTATTCAGGTGGTGAACCTTTTGCGTTCCGATCGTGATTTAATGGCAACCCAGCGTAATTTATTTATTATTGAGGAAAATGCACAAGCTAAAATCATTGTTTGTGATCATACCTTAACACATCATAAATATTTAAGCAATTCAGTTACTGAAGTAAATGTAGCACCAAATGCGGTGTTCGATTTGTATACCTTGCAAAATCAGCATTTGAATTCAGTAATATTAAATTCCATATTTATTCGTCAGGATAAACATTCCAATGTATTGACCAATACAATTTCTCTTTACGGAGGAACCATTCGTAACAATCATCACGTATTGTTGGATGGAGAGCATTGCGAAAACAATACTTACGGAATGTATTTGATGGACAACAAACAGCATGTTGATAATTTTACATCAATCGATCATGCAAAACCGAATTGTTTAAGCAACGAGCATTTCAAAGGAGTAATGGATGGACAGGCAACGGCTGCATTTGCAGGACGAATTTATGTTCGTCGTGATGCTCAAAAAACATTGGCTTATCAATCAAACAACAATTTGTTATTGAGCGATGATGCTCAAATCAACACAAAACCACAGTTGATTATTGATGCTGACGATGTGAAGTGTAGCCATGGAGCTACAGTTGGGCAAATGGATGAAGATGCATTATTTTACCTACGCGCAAGAGGAATTAATGAAAAAGAAGCTCGTCAGATGTTGATGTTTGCTTTTGCTCACGAAATAATTGAGAAAATTAGAGTGGAACCGCTTAAAGATCGAATTGATGCCTTGGTTGATACAAGATTAAGAGGTGAAATTTCAAAATGCAATACTTGCGCACTAGCTTGTAAAAATTAGATTTAGTTAGTCTTGCTACTAAGTAATAAATACTGTGTACTTGATTCTTTTTTAGAATGACAATAGATATCAATAAAATACGTAAAGATTTTCCTATTCTTGAGGAATTGATTCACGGTAAACCTCTTGTTTACTTCGATAATGCTGCAACCACCCAAAAGCCTCGTCAGGTAATTGATAAGTTGATAGAGTATTATTACAAGTACAATTCAAATATTCACCGTGGAGTTCATTATTTGAGCAACAAATCCACCGATGGAAACGAGAATGCAAGAATAATTGTACAGAACTTCATCAATGCAAAACATTCGCACGAAGTAATTTTCACCAGTGGAGCAACCGAATCGATAAATTTGGTAGCCAATTCGTTTGGCGATCGATACATTTGCGAAGGCGATGAGGTGATTGTATCCGAATTGGAGCATCACTCCAATATTGTTCCCTGGCAATTAATCTGCGAAAGAAAAAAAGCAATTTTAAAAGTGTTGCCTTTTAACGATCGTGGAGAATTGATGATTGATCAATTGGATGATTTGATTACTGATCGTACGAAAATCATTGCCGTTAATCACATCTCAAATTCATTAGGGACTATTAATCCTATCCGTAAAATTATTGAGATTGCACATGCAAAAAACGTTCGTGTTTTAATTGATGCCGCTCAATCTGTTCAGCACAAAACAATCGACGTTCAGGAATTGGATGTGGATTTCTTGGTGTTTTCGGGACATAAAATTTACGGACCAACCGGAATTGGTGTATTGTATGGCAAAGAAGATTTGCTAAACGAGATGCCACCTTGGAAAGGCGGAGGTGAAATGATACAGGAAGTTACTTTCAAGAAAACAACCTACAACGAACTTCCCTATAAATTCGAAGCGGGAACCCCAAATTATATCGATGCCATCGGTTTAGGTTCAGCAATTGAATATGTTGAAAGTATCGGAATTGAAAATATCGATGCCTACGAACATGAATTGTTAGAATACGCAACCAAAAAATTACTAACAATTGATGGATTAAGGATATATGGAACTGCAGCAGAAAAAACTTCAGTAATTTCATTTTTGGTGGAAGGAATTCATTTCTACGATATGGGAATGCTTCTCGATCAAATGGGAATTGCTGTAAGAACAGGTACACATTGTACCGAACCGGTAATGCAACATTTCAAAATCGATGGAACGGTTCGAGCTTCATTTTCTTTCTACAATACAAAAGAAGAAATCGATGTACTCTATAATGGTATCTTGAAAGTTGGCAAAATGTTTGCTCATTAAATTTGGCAGACGTGAGAATATATTTTAAGACCAGTTTAATAAATTGTTAGTACATTTGATATCCAAAAATACAATATCGTTTGGTAGCTGCGAGCTAATTACTCTGTACCATTTACTAACGTACTTATAGAAAATGACAATAAACGAAATTCAGGAAGATATAATCGAAGAATTTGCAGGATTTGAAGATTGGATGGACAAATACGCCTATCTAATTGAGTTGGGAACAGATCTTACCGGTTTGGATGCAAAATATCAAACGGAATCAAATCTCATAAAGGGTTGTCAGTCAAAAGTGTGGTTCAATGCTTCACTCGAGAATGGAATCGTGAAGTTGCAGGCCGATAGCGATGCTATTATCGTAAAAGGAATTGCGGCTCTGTTAATCCGTGTTTTTAACAATCAAACTCCTGAAGATATAATGAATGCCGATTTAAAATTTATTGATGAAATCGGTTTAAAGCAACATTTATCTCCTACTCGCTCAAATGGATTGGTTTCCATGGTTAAACAAATAAAAATGTATGGAATTGCTTTCGATCACGTAAGCAAACAAGCAGAATAAAATGGGAAAAAAGGAAACAGAAGCAATAATCGTTGAGGTTTTAAAAACCATTTACGATCCGGAAATTCCAGTGAATATTTACGATCTGGGATTGATATATGAAGTAGATATGTACGAGGAAGATGAGGTGAAAATCACGATGACTCTTACAGCTCCAAACTGTCCAATGGCCGATCAAATTTTGGAAGAAGTGAACGAAAGAACAAAATCGTTACCACAAATCGAAGATGTAACCGTAGTGTTAACCTTCGATCCACCTTGGGATAAAGAAATGATGACTGAAGAAGCAAAACTCGAATTGGGTTTTCTTTAAAAATATAAGGGACTGTTTTAGCAGTCCTTTTTTTGCGCCTTATTATTTGTAATCCGATTTTTAATTAGGGCGTTACCTTCCCAAAGTCAGGTCGGGCTTTCCGTTTTTACTCCTCACTCATTCTTCGTTGCGGGGTAACCACTTCAATCCCTAACGCAAAAGTTTTCAAGTTTGAGGATTCAACATATAATCTTAAGACACGGCTTTGTTGCATTTCCAGATAAAACTATTAAAATGGATAATATTCTTGAGTTTTGAAGTCTAAGCGAGTGCTGTCAATAGAGCGTGCCACGTGCTACTTTAGTTGATTTAGAATGCTAAAGAGCTTTCTATTGACTTGATTCTTTTGCTTACTTTTCTCATTTAAGGAGAAAAGTAAGAGCCGTCCGGCTTAAGGACAGAGCAATTAGAAAAAATAATTTTGAAAATATAGAGAATAGGACAATTTTAAGAATGCCATGTTCTGATTCCTTAATATTATAGAATTATTTATTGAATTAAGTTTTGATGTTGAAATGATATAACTTCAATATTATTAGAAAATACAAAATGTTTATCGTGAATTCCGGTAACAATCTTAATTTAGCAGCATGAATCTCACTCTTACAGCCAAATCAAACCTCATAAAAGCCAAGGCTCTCGAACTTGGATTAGATCTTTGTGGAATTGCGAAAGCTGATTTTTTGGAAGATGAAAAAGAGAATTTTCAATCTTGGTTAGATAAGGAGTATCATGGGGAGATGGCGTATATGGCCAATAATATCGAGAAACGATTAGATCCTCGTTTGCTGCTTGAAAATACAAAGTCGATTGTTGTTGTTGGTCTCAACTATTTCCCAAAAGAACAACAAAAAGATCCCGAAGCACCGGTAATTGCAAAATATGCCTACGGAAAAGATTATCACTTCGTACTAAAGGATCGGCTAAATCAACTTTTGGAATACATCAACACAGAAATTGGTGAAGTTTCTGGTCGTGCTTTTGTCGATTCGGCCCCAATATTAGAACATGCCTGGGCAAAAAAAGCAGGTTTAGGTTGGATTGGGAAAAATTCATTGCTTCTCAATCGTAAAATAGGATCATTCCTTTTTTTGGGCGAATTGTTAATCGATATGGAATTGGAATATGAGGAAGAAAAATATCAGGATTTTTGCGGAGGATGCAGTAAATGCATTCGATCTTGTCCAACGGGCGCAATCACAGAACCCTACGTCGTAAATGGCAGCAAGTGTATTTCCTATTTCACCATCGAACTCAAAGGTGAAATCCCAGAAGAGATGAAGGGCAAATTCGAAAATCGGGCTTTTGGCTGTGATATTTGTCAGGATGTTTGTCCTTGGAATCGCATGGCAAAAGCTCATTCAGTTCCCGAATTTGAACCAAATCCAGAACTGCTTTCTTTGTTAAAAGCAGAATGGGAACAAATGGATGCTCATAAATTTGGTGAGATTTTCAAAAATTCTGCGGTTAAGCGAACAAAATTCAAAGGATTAAAACGGAATCTCGATTTTCTGACCGAAAAGAATGATGAAAACGCCTAAGGAATCCATAATCCCCCTGAATCAGAGCAAGAGAATTGTTAAGGAATTGGGAAGCAATGCCAAGGAATGCATGATCACCTGTAAGGAAGAGAAGAGAACCGGTAAAAAATGGAAGGGAACGTGAAAGGAGCGGATGAGAACACATAAA
>JAQBBZ010000086.1:0-35655 GCA_032125735.1 Labilibaculum sp. | reverse complement strand
GATAAAAACACTTCTTCATCATCCCAACGAATGGCGCCCTGATACACATCGCCATCAACTGTGGTAATTCTACCGTATAAATAACAAGGATATGTTTGGCCCGAAGCGGAGAATGAGCCCAGGAACAGCTGAGCTAGAAGAAAAAAGAACAAGAGATTTTTTGCTAAATAATCCATACTTCCTGATTTAATTTTATTGGTACTTTCCGCTCGTATGACGAACAGACACAACAAAAGTTACAGACGAAGCAAATAATATATTGGCGCTATATTGTTTTAGATGCGTAAATCGTTTTACGCCATTTTTTTGATTTTATAATTACGCAGCATTAGCTTTTTTTTTAGTTGAAAACCAATTTATTTTAGGATGCTTCTTAATTAAATTGAGTTAATACCAATTGGTGTTTCATATGATTATAATTTTATATTTTTGCCATATGGAACTTACCATATAATCATCTCCCTGTGTGTAGAAAGCTTTATACATGGACGTTTCATATAATTATAATTTGTTTTTGATTTACCATATGGAACTTACCGTGCTGGGAATAATCACTCCCCTGTGTGTCAAAGTATCTTGGCATGGACGTTTCATATCATAAAATGTTAAAATTTACGATACAAAGGTCAGTAAAAGAAGTACTGAAATTCCTCCACAATTGTTACCAAATTGCTTTATAGAAATAATTCTTTTCGAATTCGGCTTAATGATTTTGGTGCAATGCCCAAATAATTGGCAATATGGTAAAGGGGGACATTCTGAAAGATTTCAGGATATTTATGCAGCAAGCTTTCGTAACGCTCTTTTGCTGTGAGTACTTGTAAATCGACACTTTGCTGGGCAAGTTTCACATACGACTGTTCAATTAGTATTCTGCCCAAGCGTTCCAACTTTGGGATTTTCTCATATAAACAGGACAAATCCTGCTGTTTAACAATCAATAATTCTGAGTTTTCAATGGCCTTAATATTCATTAATGACGGCGTATTATTCAACCGGCTTTCGTTGATCGTTACCCAATCGCCCTCAAAAGCAAAATCTGTTGTTAGCTCATTGCCATTATCTATGGTTTTGAAATAAATCATTACCCCACAAGTAACAAAACCAATGTAGTCGCAGATCTGTCCTTCCCGTAAAAAAAAATCATTTTTACGAATGGTCTTCACTTCTAAAAAATTACAGAATACCAATAATTCCTCATCGGTTAATGATACGATGGAGTCAATACTACTTTTTATTCTACTAATCTTATCCATAAACTGCTTGATTAAGGATTTTTTTGCACGCAACAAAAGCTTATGTATATAGTTCTACACGGCTTAAAATGATAAAGCCAAATTAATCATTTTATAATTACTCTGTCTTTACAATATCAAAAGATACTAAATACAAAACCGGCAGATTAGATATTTACAGGACTTACTAAAGATGACCGCAATTCGATAACCAAACCGCGCAAAGGGATAAAAACCTCGCTGGCTCATTTACCCAAACAACTATTCCTGAATTGTAATTCTAAATTAATACGATCGGACAATATACTTACATGCTTCTATTATCTTTGTATTTTCAAAACAAAATTATCAATGAGGAACAAATCGACGCTTGACAGATTTCAGGGAAAAGGATGGTACGAATTCATGATTAAGAATTTATGGCGGTACCCAAATAGATTGCTGGCTCTTAAAGTAGCAATTGCCATGAGTATCCTATTAATTCCATTTGTTGTTTACGGCTCTGCATTTATGGGTGTAACTCTTGCTTTGGGAGCATTGGCAGGCGCTCTTTCCGAAACCGATGATCATCCAAAAGGACGTGTAAAAGCACTGGCGATTACCATTCTTAGTTTCATTATTTCGAGTTTATCAGTTGAATTACTTCTTCCCTATCCTATTCTGTTTGGCATTGGACTAATTGGTTCTACCATTACATTTATTCTTGTTGGAGGATTGAGTGAACGATACAGAGGGGTTACATTTGGTGCTTTACTTGTTGCTATTTACACCATGCTGGGAGCCAGTATTTCCCCAGACTGGTATTGGCAACCCCTGCTGTTACCGGCAGGTGCCTTGTGTTACGGAATTTTGTCTCTTATATTACTTATTCTTCGTCCGAACAGACTGTTGGAAGAGCAATTGGCTCAGGGATTTGAAGATCTTTCCCTATACATGAAGGAGAAAGCCAGACTTTTCCCAAGTGATGCAAAATCACAGGAAAAAATCCGTGGTCGACTGGCTACTTTAAACATTCAATTTATTAATTCATTAGAGAGATCTAAAAATGTTTTGAATTCCTATTCCGATGCTCTGGATGATCAGAATGTTCTACGCCCATACCTGCATCAATTTGTATTGCTGCAAAGTTTGCACGAGCGAGCCTCTTCGAGCCACGAACGATACGATTTGTTAAGTGACGAACCCGAGAATATCGAAATTCTGGAAGGATTGGGACAATTATTATTGCAATTATCTCTTGCTTGCCACGAAGTTTCGAAAAGTTTGCTGATGGGCACAACTTATCATCATTCTGTTTCGCTAAAGTGGACCATTTCGGCCTTGAAGGATAAAATTAAAAACCAGAACTCAACGGCAAAAAGTACTAATCTCAGCCTCTTGCTTCAGAACCTTACACAATCTCATTTTTCATTGCAAAACATGAATTACTATGTGGAATCGGGACTGCTTCCAAAGGTAGATAGAGATCCCAAAAGCTTATGGCAAAAGCTAAGGGAACAATTGAGCTGGTCGCATCCTCGATTTAGATACGCCATTCGGTTGAGCACCTGTTTTCTAATTGGATACCTTCTTATTCTGGCTTTCGATCTTGAAAAAGGATACTGGATCTTACTAACGAGTTTATTCGTTTGTCAGCCAAGTTACAGCGAAACCCGACAGCGACTGTTTCAAAGAATCATTGGCACTTTAAGTGGAGTGGTCGCCGGTGTGTTAATTGTACAAATTCTGCCAACTCTTGCCGGACAAGTAATTTTATTGCTTGTGGCAGCTTATGCATTTTTTGTATGGTTGCGGAAAAACTATGCTATATCGGTAGTATTTGTAACGATTTTTGTGATAGCTGCCTTTAATTTAATTGCAGGAAAAGGTGTTATTGTTATGGGAGCTAGAGTAATGGACACTTTAATAGGGGCACTTCTTGCAATTGCCGTAGTTCGTTTCATGTGGCCCGATTGGCAATACAAGCGTCTGCCTGGCCTACTGTCATCGGCATTAGAAAAAAACCGAAACTACTTTAGTGCTATACTTCTTGAATACAAAGAATCGCATGAGGATGATTTAAATTATCGAATTGCAAGATACCAAGCTAATCAAGCCGATAATGCTCTTGCTTTATCGTGGAGGGGAATGAAACTGGAGCCTAAACGGCAGCAGAAATTTCAAAAACATGCTTTTGCTTTAACTTATCTCAATCATGCTTTGCTTTCCTATTTATCTGCCCTAGGAGCGCACCGAGACACTAAAAATTACATTAGTGAAGATCAATGGGAAATGTTTCGCAATGTTGAAGCGGAACTTGGCAAAGCTGTTACAGGTATGCAAAAACTGGAAGCCTGCGATTCGTCGCAAAGTCTTGAAAAATTCATTGATGATTTAGGACATAAAATCGCAGAACTTGAAAGAGGCACTGAACGCCAAAAGTTAGTTATTTTATACAATATTGCTGAAGTTACCGAACAGTTGCTACAAGAGGCATCCCAATTATTTAAAGAATAGGCTGTACCAATTTTTATTTGAACTCAATTTTGACTTTGGGTGTTTGAGCTAGTGATTGGCAAGCCAATATCACATTGTTCTTCACCTCTTCAGCACTCAAAGCCATGGATGTTCTCATCTTCACTTCTCCTTCGATTAAGTGAGCTTTGCAGCTACCGCAAATACCGCTCTGGCAAAAATACGGAGCAGGTGCGCCAATTCGTTTCAATCCTTCCAAAATAGTTTCGTCTTCCTTTAAATTCACCTGATAGTTTTCAGCCCCAATACTGGCCTCTACTGTTGCATTATTTTCCGATTTTAATCCTTCTTCGTAATCAATTTCTTGAGTAGAAAAATATTCAAAATGAATGTGTTTTGTAGGAACTCCCATATCGATCAACTTATCCTCAAGCATTTGATTCATTCCATCTGGCCCGCAGATATAATATTCCGAGATTTGTGTTAATGAAGGATTTTCACGGATAAAAGCTTCCACCATAACCTCATCAATTCTACCCCGTTTTCCATCCCAGGGAGTCAATGAGAAATCCAGGAATCGTTTCGAAAGAGTTTGCGTAATTCTCAATTGATCGGGAAATTTAGCTTGCCACTCCAACAACTCATCGTAAAATAAAATTTCAGGCAAACTTCGGTTTCCATAAAGCAAGAAAACCTTACTCAAGGGTTCTGCCAATAGAATGGATTTTAGCATGGAATAAATTGGGGTGATTCCACTACCTGCCGCAAACAAATAATAAGTTTTGCCCGCCTTTTCATCGGGTTGAACCATAAAATCGCCTTGTGGCTTGGATACTTCAAGAATATCTCCAGGTTTTAAATTGTTTGCCACATGATTGGAAATTAATCCATCTTTCTGTGTCTTTACAGTTACCTGAAACAAAGCTTTTTCGTAGGGAGAATTGTGCAAGGAATACATCCTGAGCTCTTCCGTACCATTTATAACAAATCGAAAACAAAGGTGTTGTCCCGGATGAAACTTAAAAAATGGCAATAAGTCTTCCGGTATTTGAAAACTTAATGTTGTAGCCACTTTTATTGGCTTGTGAATTCCGACTATGGGAATGCGATAAAATTTAGGTTCCATTATTTTCTGGATTTCATATTGTTCTTACTTTAAAGTACGGAGATTTTGGCAATTTATTCCATAAAAAAACCACCTCGCAAAAGGTGGTTCTATATATTAATCCTAGTAAAATCTTAGGTTGCTAATTCATACCGGTCTGTATCTAACCTATAAAAACTTTCGAGAAATCCCTATCTGTGCAAGCCAGATAGGTGGTAATTTGAGCCAAACAAATGGTGAGTTGTACAAAAAAAATAAGGATTTAAAGTAAAAGACAATACTCATTTTGCCGATAACCAATTCATAGCCATATGACGCGTTGAAAACACCTTTGACAAATACCGGGGATTATTAATATTAGCCATTTCACTCATGATTCCATATGCCGTTGAAATTGGTTCAATACGAAGCATGGCATGCACAATATCCGTGTAAGTGCCAATCTGGCTCACGATAATTTGATTGATTTGATCAATTTCATCGATATCAAAATCAAATTCAGCAAGAGTAGCATCTTCTAAAATCCGCAAGGATCTAGGCAAGGATGTATCATTATTAATTTTTTCGCAATAAGCCTTCATCTCTTCCAGACCAATTTTTCCAACCAATTCTACATTCAAGATGTTTTTATCTGTGCAATATTCCATAACCACCATTGCTAATCCTCTCTATATTTTATACCGATTAATCAACACCTTCCCCTACTACTAATTATCAGACACTTGAAAACCAAAAATGGGTGGGTCTAATCGAAATAAAATTTGCAAAACATTCGCAATTCGGAACAATAATTTATTTCAACTGAAAATAAAAACCACCTTCTAAAATATTTCAGGGCAAACGTTTTCCTATTTAGCTTGTGTAATTCTTATCGAATAAAAAACTATCAAGCTGCAGAGCACAATATTTAAGACCAAAGGAAATATTAATTTATAAGACGCCCTCGTGAAAATCCCATGGGATTTTCACGAGGGCGGTGTTTGTTCTATTAGCAAAACTTTCTACGAATAGTATGGTTCTCTGCACCTTTATGCATAAAAAAAGCTCAGGTAATACCTGAGCTTTAAACTATATTTTAATGGAAATTTATTCCCAATCGAGAATTACTTTCCCACAATTTCCTTCTTCCATGATATCGAATCCTTTTTGGAATTCATCTGCCTTAAAGCGATGAGAAATCATTGGAGACAAGTCCAATCCACTCATCAACATTTGCTCCATTTGGTACCATGTTTCGTACATTTCGCGACCGTAGATTCCTTTTAACTGAAGTCCTTTGAAAATGATATCATTCCAATTTACTTTTGTTTGTGCAGGCAAAATACCTAAAAGAGAAATCTTACCAGAATTGTACATATGAGAAACCATATCTCCAAAAGCTGCTGGTGCACCTGAACATTCCAGTCCAATATCGAATCCAATCATACCCAATTCCTTAATAGCGTCATCAAGGCTTTCCACCATTGGGTTAATTACACGATCAGCTCCCATTTTCTTGGCCAACTCAATTCTGTATGGATTGGTTTCAGTTGCCACTACGTAGCGAGCTCCTGCAAATTTTGCAATTGCCACACACATGCATCCTATTAAACCCGCACCTGTAACCAATACATCTTCGCCAATTATTGGCCACGAAAGAGTGGTATGTGTTGCATTACCAAATGGATCCATGATCGCCAAAAGCTCATCACTAATCTGGTTACTCATTTTCATCAAGTTTGATGAAGGAATGGCTGCATATTCGGCAAAAATACCATCTATATTTACACCAATCCCAACAGTGTGTTCACACACATGTTTACGTCCACGTCTACAGTTTCGGCAATGTCCGCAAGCAATATGACCTTCGCCTGTTACACGATCGCCAATTTTAAAACCAGTTACACCAGCTCCCATTTCAGCAACTTCTCCAACATATTCGTGGCCAATAATCATTCCGGTCTTTATGGTATTCTGTGCCCACTCGTCCCATTTATAAATATGTAAATCGGTACCACAAATAGCCGTTTTTCTAATTTTTACAAGAACATCGTTTACTCCTATCTTAGGAACATCGACTTCTTTCATCCACAAACCTTTTTCGGCTTTGGATTTTACAAGAGCCCTCATTTTTGTCATTGTCGTTTTGTTATATTGTTGTTGTGTTAAGTATTTAAATCTCTGCAAACATGACTATTGCATATTTGAGTAATCTATTTCGAAATTATAAAAACTAAATTAGTTTTTCAATGTATTTTTCAGGAATTATTTTAACTTATTTTGATTATAAAATTGCAGCTTGTAAAACCAACACATGCTCAAATTAATTTACTGATTTACAGATAGTATCCCAACAAATAGTTGCACCTTAAAATTTACGCCTCACTTAATTTGTCTTCTCAATCCGAAAAAAACGGAATCCTGTATCAACTGTGGAATATAACTTTCCTGCTCGTATTATTCTATCCCTAGCAAGATCAGAAATTGTAGAAAATCCGATTCGATAAGCATCCGAATCCTCCTTTACAGCTTCGGTATTCTGAACACAGATAAAACCACGCTTAGATGCTTGCCTTTCATTTAGTTTGAAAACAGCATGAGCTACAGATGCTGATCCTGCAAAAAGATCCAAAATCAAATCATTCTCATCGCTTAATTGCTCAAATATTTTAACCAATAAGTCTGTTGGCTTTGGATATTTAAACGGGTTTCCTTCCGGATATAATTCTTTCAGTTCCCGGGTTCCTTTGCTGGTTGGGATATCAGTAATAACAGAAGAAATAGGATTATAACAACTCTTCAGCTCCGATTTATATTTTTTCAATAAAAAACGCTTGCCTTTTTCTTTGGGGAAAATCAACTTCCCTGAATCAAACCATTCACCAACACGTTGTTGTGAAAAGGCCCAATATCGTCCCTGTGGCGGTAAATATTCTTCTTTTGTATATGGATTTGGAATTGCAAAACGCGAATTCGAATTGCCACTTGCAGCTGATGGATTATCTGGAATCCAATCTCCATTTGAATCATGATCAGGATTCGAATAATTCGATAAATCTTTAGGTTCTCCCTTCAACTTTATCGCATTAAAATCTTTAGAATAAAGTAAAATATATTCGTGATTTGCAGCAAATGAATTGCTGCAAACATTTGAATTTGACCGGTTTACCCAGATGAAACAACCTACAAAATTCTCCTCTCCAAAAACCTCATTGCAAAGCAATTGCATGTTCGATTTTTCGCTTTCGTCAATGGATATGACAATAGCACCATTATTGGTTAAAAGTTGCCTTGATAAAACCAATCTTGGATAAATCATATTCAACCAATTGGTATGTACTTCTCCACTTTCAATCTGATTTTTCAGGCATGAATCAACTCGATCTATTCCTGAATCATTTAAAAATTCGAGGTACTGATTTGAACGAATTTTAAAGCGATCGTTATAACCAAAATCATTCCCTGTATTGTAGGGAGGATCGACATAAATCAATTTAATTTTGCCCAAATATTCATTCTGCAACAAGCGTAAAGCATCTAAATTATCACCTTCGATAAAAAGATTTTTAGTTTTATTTGACTGAACAGATTTCTCCTTATCAAAAATCAATTGATCCGTTTTTTTTTCAGTAGTCTGTTGTATGGAAGTATCTTTCCCAAACCAGCTTAAGCCATAGTTGGAATCATCTTGAAACTGATCGGCTTCCAGATAAATTTTAAGCTTCTGAATATCCAATTGATCTCCAACAAAGACCTCTGGGAGAAGACTTTTCAGCTCATTTAGTTTTTTTTGCTTCTGGTAAAAAGAGAGTAGATTTTTTCCTTGCATCATAACAAGTCTGAAGTAATGTAATTTGTTTCACAAACCTACAACTTTTCAGTCTTGAATAAAAATCCAGAAGCTCAATTTCATGTTGAGAAAAAGCCTAATTATCTTGATTTAGAAGTAAGCTCTCATGCAAATAATCATTATTGCCACTAATACGAATCAGATAAGCCTGATCAGGCAAATTACCAGGTAATGATTCCTTGCAAAACGGATTCTTGGAGTCTAGTCTTAAAAACGGAATTTCTCAGGATAAATCGATTCCTTCCATTCGACAGATTCCTTCACTATACATATTTATGACAATTATTTTTGTTTATCCTATCCAAATATCGATGAAGGTCAACGATTATACGTTCGCCTTATATTATCAAAAGCTGATTTAATTGTAAGAATTTTCAACAATTCGAGATCACGAACTTTCTACCATCTAGTTTTTGTTATCTTTGCGCCATGCAAGCAAAAAATATAGATACAAAAAGGATTTTAGAGAAGCTATCGATTCAGGAATTGAATGAGATGCAAAAGGAATGCGCAAAAGCCTATACAAAAAATAGCGATCTGCTTTTGACATCCCCAACAGGATCGGGCAAAACCTTAGCTTTTTTGTTACCAATGCTTGCTGAATTAGATCCTGAAGTGAATGCTGTTCAGACTCTAATTTTAACCCCTGCAAGAGAACTTTCTTTGCAAATAGAGAATGTTTTTAAAAGTATGGGGACTGATTTTAAGGTGAATTGTTGCTATGGCGGACATCCAATGTCAACCGAAAAAAACAATTTAAAAACTCCTCCAGCAGTACTTATTGGAACTCCTGGAAGAATTGCAGATCATATCCGAAGAGGAAATTTTGACTGTCGAAATATTAAAACTCTAATACTGGATGAGTTCGATAAGTCTCTTGAATTAGGCTTTCAGAGAGAAATGAAGGAAGTTACACTAGCTCTGCCGATTAAAATTAAAAAGGTTTTAACCTCTGCCACCAATAATATTGATATTCCTGATTTTGCCAGACTAAATTCACTCATCGAATTGGACTTTATTCCCAATGCAAAACCAATTGCGTTGGAGCAAAAGAAAGTAATATCAGTAGAAAAAGACAAATTAGCGACTCTTTTTCAATTGATTTGCCATTTAGGAAATCAGCCAAGCTTAGTGTTCTGTAATCACCGTGATGCAGTAGAACGTATTGGAAAACATTTTTTAAATGAGGGCATTCAGTGCGATGTTTTTCATGGTGGATTGGAACAGGATGATCGCGAGAGAGCTCTTCTAAAATTCCGTAATGGAAGTCATTACCTGCTAATTGTTACCGATCTTGCATCAAGAGGATTGGATATTCCTGAAATCAAAAATGTGATTCACTACCAACTACCCAGAGTAGAGGAAGCATTTACACATAGAAATGGTCGTACTGCCCGAATGAATGCCGAAGGAACTTCTTACTTGGTACTTGCTCAGGACGAAACAACGCCAGATTTTATCCCTGATAACATTGAAGTGCTTGAATTGGCAGAAGAGCAACCATTCCCAGCAGAACCAGAATGGGAAACGCTGTACATTTGTTTGGGTAAAAAAGAGAAAGTTAACAAAATTGACTTGGTTGGATTCTTTTGTAAAGTTGGAAATCTGAGAAAAGAGGATTTGGGCAAAATTGATGTTCTTGATCACTCCTCGTTCGTTGCTGTAAAAAGAGGAATGGGTGAAAAACTAGCTCGTAAACTTAAAAACGAACTCATTAAAAAGAAGAAAGTTAAAATTCAGGTTTCGTATTAAACAGGAGTCAATTATTTACACTTTAATTAAGAGGTCGTTTAAATCTTTGACGGATTTTTCAACGGAGGAAATAATTAGGAACTAGCCATTAGTCGTTAGCTTTTATGGAGTTAAATAAGATTCTTGTTAATCGCCAAAAAATTTATCGAGCAAACGACTGAACACCGTTTTGGATTCTTCTTCCGAAACTACGTTTTGTGATGAAATACTACTGAAAATATGTTGCCAATCTGGTAATCCACCAAAATTGCGATCATCGATGTATAAATCGGCATAAATCTTACGACTAATTGTATCATCAAATTCCTCTTCTGGGTAATTGCTGTTCACGCAATAAAACTCCAGGCCGCGACTTTCACAAAAATCAACAGCTTCAAATAGCATTTCGCCTGATCTATAAGTCCATAAAATGATTTGATGACCTTCCTTTTGTAAAGCGATCAGACTTTCAACAGCAAAAGGAATTTCAACTCCAATCTCAGGATATTTATGTTGTACAATTGTGCCATCAAAGTCTACTGCAATAATCATAGAGGAAATAATTAGGTGTCAAGCTGATATAAAAATATAGAATTATTTTATTCTTTCTCAATGAATAACGAACAAAAATGGCCTGAATTGCTATTCAGGCCATTTATATTTCCGATGTTAATTACTGGAAACCTTTTCCCACAATCTTCTAACGACTCCCGGCTGAGTATCTTCGTAATAATACCCGCTGCCACTTGAGTTCATTGAGGACTTGACTTGATAGCCATTCATGGCAGCATCATTTAATACCAATGAAACATTTGACAAGCTACCTTTTGCAGCCAACTGGTTCACAAAATCGATTTGTGAACGATGACTGAATCCTTGACGAAGAACAAATAAATTTGCATCAACATATTTACCTGTGATGATTCCATCTGTTACCATGGAAAGAGGAGCATTATCAATAAAAATGTAATCGTATTTCCCTTTCACCTCGTTTAAGAATTTCTCCAACCTTCCATTTTCTAATAGCTCCGCCGGATTTGGTGGTACAGGGCCAGAAGTTACACAGTAAAGATTCTTAATGTGTGTTTTCTGAATAATCTCGTCACATGTGCTATGACTGATTAAATAAGTGCTTAAGCCAAGCTTATTATCCAAATCGAAAGCAATTTCAATTTTTGGTTTTCTTAAATCAGCACCAATCACCAAAACCTTTTTATTATTCATGGCAACAATAGTGGCCAAATTAACTGTTGCGAACGATTTTCCTTCTTCGGGTACTGTAGAATGAATTCCAATAATTTTAGTTGTATTATTGGGTAATACATAATTTAAGTTTGTCCGCAAGGTTCTAAACGACTCAGAGATAGCCGATCGGGGATGATAAAATACAGGAACTGCTTCGCTATATTTATTGTGAGCAATAGTTCCTAAAATAGGAAGTTTAGTCTTCTTCATTAGTTCTTCCTTATTTTGAATCGTATCATTAAAGAATTCTTTCAAAATAATTATCAGAAACGGAAGCCCAACTCCCAGGAACATGCCTATCAACAAATTAATTGCCGTTTTAGGTTTTATTTTTACAATAGTAGCCAACCTTGCCGGATCAATTATTTGTGAATCTGAAACATTTGATGCTTTGGCAATAGCTGCCTCGGCCCTCTTTTTCAGTAGAAAAGTATAAAGTTCGTTGTTTAGGTCAAAATTCCTTTTCATGCTGACCAGCTTCTGCTCATTTTTAGGCATTCGAGCTAATTGCTCACTAACCGTCTCCATTCTAGCACTTAAACTCTGTACTTCAATTCGAGAGTTCGCCACCGTACTTTGAAGATTCTCCTTTAAACTTTGTTGAATCAACTGAATTTCCTTATTCAAAATTACCAGACTCGGATTTTTCTCATGAACACTGTAAGAAAGAACTTCGCGTTTTCCGTACAAGTCGGTTAATTTAGCCACCAAAGCATCTAATGAAGGATCCGTAATTCCTGTTATAGAAGGAGCTATCACCTGTTTCATTTGGTTTGCATCACCTATATTACGCAACAAATTTTGATAGTAATCCAAAGAAATTTGAGCTCTTGATAACAAACTTTCCAACTCCCCCACTTTTGCAACTATTACACCAGCTTCTTGTCCCAAATCAACAATTCGATTTCTCGATCTGAAATTGGTAACACTTTGACCTGCCATTTGAAGAGAATCAACAATCCCCTCCAGCTGTGAATCAATAAAAAGAACGGTACTTTCAGACTTCTTATTTTTTTCGATCAATCCAAATTGAATAAAAACCCAATTCAATTCATTCAAATAATCAACTCCTCTGGCCGGTTCAGAATTATCAATTCGAAGCTGTATCAACTCCGCCTTTTTCTCAGCCACACTTATTGTCATACTTTCCATGTAATTGAGAGTAAGCGCTTCCAGATTGTTAAAAACGAAATAATTTTTTTCCTCCTTATTAATTTTCTGTTCTTTCTTCTTAATTAAAAAGTGAAAGTATTTGTTCTTAAACTCCCGATCGAAATAAGCTGTTTCTTCGAATTTCACATGCACTTCATCACCTTTGTAGTCAGCTTTCCCATCTACTTTAATTCGATAAGTTTGTTCATTAATCTGAACAATTGAAATTGGTAAATTGGTCAAATTAGTCTCATCCAATTGTTGTACTTCGAAGGGTTCATTTCTATATAAACCCTTATCGGAAAACAACTGCTTCTTAAACCAGGATTGATTCCAACCCAAATTTCTCATTGCCTTCTCATTAATAGTATATGATTTTAGAATTTCCACATGATTCTGTATGTTTGCCTTGTCCTGAATTTTGTAGCCTTCAAACATACTTTTCGCGCTGGTTTCATCTCCATCAACATGAATTAAAAGGGAACTTCTCATCATGTAAACAGGATTGGAATACTTACTAATAAAATAAGCCAACAAAATACCCAAAGCTCCGCATACCGCAAACATCTTCCATTTCGAGAACAATCGATAAAGAAATTCTTTCACATCCGGACTATCTTTTTGATCAAAATAATCCATTACATCATCCACATATTTCATATGATTATAATTTGTTTTTGATTTGCCATATGGAACTTACCATGCTGGAAATAATCATCTCCCCGTGTGTCAAAATCGCTTTGGCATGGACGTTTCATAGAGATATTTTTTTGAGATTAAAATTAGTCTTTATCGAATTATTAAACTTGTTATCAATACTGCCGTAGATACTGTTGATAACAATAGGCTATAAATGGCCGAATTCATATTTGTGTTTTTTATATTATGAGGCTCCACATAAACAACATCATTGGGTTGCAGAAAAAAGGCTTTCGATTTTAGAAAATCTTTCTTTGTTAAATCCAATCTAAATGTTTCACTTTGTTTCTCAGAAGTCCGCATAACCAGAACACGATCAATTTTTGCATATTCGGTAATTCCATTGGCCATGCTAATCGCTTCCAGTATGGTTAAGCTGCTGTTGTAATTATAATATACGCCAGGATTTGCAACTTCTCCCATTACACTTACCTTGTAATTCAAGAGTTTTACTTTAACACTGGCATCCTTTAAGTATTCGTCGGCCCTTTCCTGAACCTTAGCCTGAGCCTCGGCCTGGCTTAGCCCGGCAATTCCCACATTACCAAGAATTGGCAAGGAAATATTCCCATTTGAATCTACCTGATAACCATTTAAATATTGATCGGATTGCTGACTATACAATTGCTGAGTTCCACCTGATCCGCCAACACTTTGCGCTGGGTTGTACAATTGATTCACCTCTGGATTTAAAGATTTAATACTCACAAAGAGGTTGTCGTTTGTTTTTATCCGATATTCGGGAATTTTTGTCGTGAATTCAGCCGGCAATACCTCAGCTTCGGTATCTTGCAGGTAAACTAAATCTTTTTCTGATCGACAGGAAATGATACTCATTACAAGAACGAGGCTCATTAGAAGTAAATATTTCATTTTCATGGTCTTGGTTTTGATACTATTAAATAATTAATCATTCACACTTATCTGTTGTTTAAATTTCGACACAGCGGACAACAAATAACTGGTTATTGATAACTGAAATCTGTTTACTAATTATTGCCCTTCACCAGTGAACACAACTTTAATGGTGCTGAGAAATAGTATTAGATCTAATTTTAGAGACCAGGTATCAATGTAAAGCATATCCAGTTTCATCCATTCCTCGAAAGGAATGTTATTTCTGCCTGACACTTGCCAAATACATGTAATTCCTGGTTTCATACTTAATCGTCGGCGTTGCCAACGTTGATACTGTTGTACTTCAGAAGGAATTGGCGGACGAGGCCCTACAATCGACATTTCGCCCTTTAAAACATTAAAGAATTGAGGTAACTCATCCAAAGAAGTTTTTCGAAGAAAACGTCCGACCCGAGTTACCCGTGGGTCATTCTTAATTTTGAACACCGGCCCTGATTGTTCATTCAGATTTTCAAGTTTCACTCGCAAAGCTTCAGCATTCTGAACCATTGTTCTGAATTTCAAACAATAAAAAATCCTTCCATTCAAACCTACTCTTCTTTGCCGGAAAAAAATTTCGCCACCATCTTCAATTTTTATTGCCACAGCTATTGCTAACAACACAGGAGAAATAAAAACTACAATAGCTAATGAGAACAAAAAATCGAGCATTTCCTTTACCTTAAGGGCAAAGTAATTCTTGGTGTGATTGGCAAAAGTTAAGAAAGGCAGTTCCTTAAAATAAGTAAGATGAGATCTCTGACTAACAACACTTAACAATTCGGAATAAACCCGGAATGTAACTCCTACCTCGGAGCATGCATAAATCAATGCACGAACTTCATCATTATCGAATTTTCCTTTGCAGTAAATTACCTCATCAACCACATTGGCATCAATAATCTCAGTTAACTGAAAATGCTCATGCAGCACTCTAACATGCGATTCATATTTGTTTTTGATGTGCTTTCCGTCCGACATGATGGCCCAAACATTGTATCCCCAATCGCGAATAAAAAGCATTCGATCGATAAAATGAAGGTAAGACTCATCATCGGCAACAATTAAAACATTTCTGGTATTGTACCCTTTCCCTCTCAGCTTCTTAAAAATACGATAGCTTAACATACGAAAGCCAAAAAGCATGATTAAGTTCAAGCAGGCAAATAGTGCTAAAATTAAAGTGGGTACCGATTCGGTTAAAAACAAACTTCCTAAATGAAGTAATCCCGAACTGATCACGACAAGAGCAAAATATTCCGCAAACAATTCAGAGTAAGTTTTCACCCGAAGCATTTTCCCCAGATTTAACTCCTTTATAAGTGTGTACCAAATAGCAATAATGAGTAAATAAATTGTATTGTTATCGTGAACATCAATTTTCACAGGCTTTAAATAGGTGGTTACCGCCCAGGCAACGAACCAATAACAGCCAACGGATAAACTTACTTGCACGAGTGTACTAACACGCGCAAGAGTTTCTTCTCTCCCTTTAATCATGGTTTTAAGGTTTTAAAGTGAAATTTAAACAGACTACAGATAGTTTTTTATATTGGTGGTTGGTCAACAACTATCGGTATTCTGGGTTGAGTTGAGTAAAATTTATTACCTGAGAGGACAGTTGTGGTTCAGTAAAAATGAAGTGTGAGCTTATTTGAAAAATTTTTGAATGCATTCTTTAAAAATGTAATAGAGGAATAACGAATTGGTTGTTAAGTATCTCTTCCACATCCGGCCAGGCTCCTGAAGGAATCGATAAAACCATTCCAAACCTGAGTTTTGCATCCAAACGGGAGCCCTTTTCACCTTTCCGGCAACCACATCAAAAGAACCTCCAACGCCCATTATAAAAGGCACTTTAAGCTGCTCTTTGTAGGTATTCAGAAAAATTTCCTTGGTTGGCGAACTTATGGCTACAAATAAAATATCTGCATTCGATTCGGCAATTTGATCAGCAATATCCCCTTCCTGATCTTTATTAAAATAGCCATTCCTGTACCCAGCGATAATTTCTTCACCAAAAATAGAAGTGTACTTTCGAACGACTTCGGAAACCACCTCTTCTTTTCCACCGAAAAAAAAGATCTTGTACTGTTTTTCGGCAGCCAAAATGACCAATTCCTGCATTAAATCAACCCCCGAAACTCTTTCCGGTAAAGGGTTGCCTAATAATTCTGATGCCCAAACAACAGCCATACCATCTGCATTAATGATATCACTAGCTACCACTGATTTATAAAGTTCATTATCGGTTTGCATATGCACCAATTTAGCTGCATTCACCACAATGTGTTGAATTGGCTTTTTATCCCTAATCGAATCGTCGATCAGATGAAGGGTTTCCTTCATTGTCAACACATCAACCGGCGAATTCATTATTGTAATTCTCTTTCTCATGTTCCGGTATTTTTAAGCTTTCAACTAAATAATTTGATAAGGACAGAAACATCCAGGCTTGCGCCCATCGGATGTAAGGAATCTTATTGGTACTTCGTTTGCCTGATTGGAAATAGAAGTAACCAGATTGATCCTGAAGATTGCTGATTGTCCATTTTAAAACCCGCTCGACCAATTCTTGATTTTCTGCGAACAGGTTTAAGCTACTTAGTGTGATTGGTAATTGAGCCGGACAATGAATATCAATCGGATAAACCGAATTGTTATAATATTTTGGTGTTCCATCATCGGCGAAAAAATTCGCCAGATAATAATCCAATCCTAATTTGATTTGCTGATCGAAAGACGAATCTTTCGCATACATCCTGTAGGTTGATAAGGCCTCCAGATTAAAGCCGGTATGAAAATTATCAATCCATCGATGATAAGCTAATGTCCCATACGACCAGGATCCATCGGTATTTTGATGATTGATACAATACCGAACCGATTGCTTCGCACAATTTATTACCTCCTCATCTTGTGTGTAATGATAAATTCGCGACAACATTCTGCTTCCCAAAAGAGAAGCATTAAAAACCTGAGTCTCATCTAACGGAGAATAGGAAAAACAGAAATCTCCATTTCCATCGTAGGTCCGATTCAAATCTTTCAAGATAAAATCTTTAATTTGCAAGGCTGTATCCAGCAACTTCTTATCACCCAATATTTCGTAGGCATCCAATAATGCTGATCCCACATAGGTGGTTACAACAACCGAAGGTGTGCCTTTGGGTTGAAAAAAGGCTCTGGCCTGCCAATCGAAATTGTATCCCCAACATGGGCCAGACCAGCCTTTGGATTGCATTTCCAATAATTTTTCACTTAAAAAAAGAATCCGGGATCTTACTTCCTGTGTTCGATCAAATTGATAAAGCTTACAATATCCACTAAGAAATAAACCAAGACCTTTTGGATTGTAATCTTTTTCAACCCTAGTAAGACCCCGGAAATTCATTGAACTTTTTTTAAATGCCTGAATCCAGATCAAGCGCATTAGCCTACTGTTTTTCGCAAAAGGAATGGACTGAAAAAACTTGGAATTCAAACCATCGTACGGATCCCAGCCTTTATATTCTTGCTGTTCGATATAGTCTCTAAGTTTTTCGAAGCTTTCTTTGTACATGTTTTTTCAACAATAGATGGTTAGATATTAGACTGATGTGTACATTCCAAAATAGATGACAATACCCCAAACCCCTAAAGGGGCTTACAAAAAATAAATAAGCATTAATTGCAGATCAAAGTCCCCCTTTAGGGGATCTTAGGGGTATTTTTACTTACTCTTGCTTTATTTTGACAAGCAATTCACTTATTGTATAGAATTTCAGTTCTCTTTTTTCAGCCTTTTGAATTAGATAGAATAAAGCATCAGGATAGTAAAAATCCTTTGGATGGCCGACCAAAATAAATGGATGAAATGCATAAGCAGATTGCTCCTGAAGTTTGTTTGCCGCTTTTAAAAAGTTTCTCATTTTCCCTTTTGAGAACAAACAAAAATCCCAGGTTAAAGCCTCCTTCGTCAATAAAAACTGAATGGTTTTCCACTTCGACTTTTTCACGCTATTGTTCTTGAACTTCTCGATCGAATTGGCCTTATTTTGCATTGCCGAGCGAATTCTCACCACATCATATTTCAAAAACCGCTTTATTTTCCGGGCATAAATTGGAAGCTCCAAAAATCCACGATCCATTCCATTTGCACTTAAAAGAGACGTATTGGAGGTGTACCAATAAGCCTTTGTTTCTGAAATAGCCGAATAATCGTATCTCGACAAATTCCCTTCCGCCTTACCGCCGTAATAAACCGAACTGTCAGCAATAAAAGAATGCTCTTTAAGAACTTTTAGTAATCGTTCTGATGGATCGATATTGTATCCGCCAGCCCGCAGTATGTTGCATTTATATTCGGGATACTTAGCTTGAAGGATAGACTCCAATGTTTCCTTTCCCTTTCCTATCAGCTCCGACAATCCCATGCTAATGCTTTCATTTGCCTGATCAGGAACCTCAGGCAATCGCCAGTAATCTAAATTCAGAACCCATTTTTCATTTTCATATTTTGCATCGATCCATTGCGGATGCAGGTGCAATTGTACATCGTGTCCTAATTGATAAGCCCGCTGTATTTGCTCTTGCATGGCTGCAGCAGGATTCGATTGATATCCCATTGAAATGCCATTCTCATAAGTTTCTTTGATCTTCCAATATTCAACCACTTCAAAAAAGAGGGTCAGTTTGATCTTGTGCTGTTTACAGATTTCCAACATTCTATTTGTTGGCTCAATAATGTGCTTGAAAACATCGCCCCTACCCGAACCAAAAAGTTCGTAGTCGAGCGTTAGGCAGAGAGACGTCATGAGATTTTAAGGGTATAACCGGTTTGGTATCTATTTTCAGATGCATACTTTGTGCCGCTTTTGCATTTCTTCGCGGTGCTCTTGCATTCCTTCGAGGTGCTCTTGTATTCCTTCGAGGTGCTCTTGCATTCCTTCGAGGTGCTCTTGCATTCCTTCGCATTGCTGCGCATGGATTTTACGATTTCCTTTGCGTGTTTGAGGCTTAAATACTTTTTTTTGATCCGTTTTAACGTTTCACCTGTTGAAAAAACGGTCTTAAATCGCGAATGTCCCACACATCAAAAGTTCGGTTATTGAAATTAAAGAGCACCGAGAACATGTGCAATATCTTCTTTGGATTTCGAGCAACCAAAACCATGTCGCGCAAAACATTCATCCATTGAACCTGTTTCGGATTCTTGTAGTTACTGGAGCATTCCCCTAAGATATATGGAATCAAATCCGGATATTTCAGTTTCATGATCTTGATAAAACCAAATGGCCGGGGGTTTACCTCCAAAAGATAAGGCTCGCCGTTATAGATCTTAAACTCAACATCTAAAAAACCTGTAAATGATGTTTTACCAATTAACTGAATCGATTTTTCTTCTATGAGTTCAGCGAATTCGCCACGATATTCTTCAACTACCGAAGACACTCCCGAACGATAATGCCGAACTTCATTTACACAAATGCCTGCAACTAATTTTCCATGATCGAAATAAGCTCCAAAGGAAAAATTGTTTCGTAAGTCTTCTCCCAAATACTCCTGCATAACCAACGATTCTTTTTCCCGACCAATAAGAGTCTGCACCAGATTCTTTAGCTCTTTGGCATCTTTTACCAAACAGGTTTTAAAACTTGGCTTTTGATACAAATAAATATCCTGATTCCATTTTACGATTTGTGGAAAATTAAAACTCTTGTAATCCGTATCCTGATTCAATTGATTCAAAAGAATTGATTTTGGATATTTACAATTAATCTCCCCGGCCAATTGGTAGGTATTTAGTTTATTTAGAAATACCGACAAAGCTTCTACATCTTTCGGGAAAACATTAAAGAGTTTGAAAAAATCGGGAAAATTATTCATTAAAAATGACAGATAAAAACCGCTGGCTACAATACAATCCAATACCTGAGCCTGCGATGCTAAACCAGTTAATGCATGGATCAAATCTTCTTCCGTATCAACAAGCAATTTTACAGCATAACGCGAATGCATTGCAATTTCCTTTTGGCGCCCCACGAGAGTAACTGAATATCCGATTCGACTGTACTCACGTACCAAAAATAAAGCTTGTGGCCCTGCTCCAACAATCACAATCTCTTTCTGAATCAGCTTCATTTTTTTTCGATTAAAGAAACAACTAAATTAAATTTCCCTCTATTACTTCTAATCAATCCCTGTGTCTCAATTCTCTCGAATTTAATCAGACAATCAACACCTATCAAAGCTCTTAAATTTTGTTCCAACTGTGTGCAATCTAATTTTGTAAATCCTTTATCAGGAATTAAATTCACCTTTATCTCTCCCATTTTTTCCTGAATAATTTGAGCCGCTAAAAGTTGATTTATTTTCTTAAAAGCCAAGTCTAAACGCCCAACTCGTTGTCCATCTTTCAAAATCACATAATCATCGTCGCGTCCTTCAATTTTTCGAAAAACACAAGTTCCATTACTTGTTGGGGCCAACTGAATTACATCATCAACTTTATAACGAATTAATGGAAAGGCATTATTAATAAACCCAGTTGTTATCAAGTGATTGTCTTCAATTTCGGTATGTGAATACAAGGGGAATTCATGATAAAAAGAATCTTCAAATTGACCAAATGCGACTGTCTGTTCCGCATTTCCATACCAATCAAATATCTTGGTATTGAAAACCTTTTCTACAATTTCTCTTTGAAAGTCGTGCAACACCTCCGAAGAAGTAAATGCAAGCGGAATATGTAATTCCAGATTAGCCTTGTACAATTCGGTAGCCAATATGTGCATTGAACTAGGATAAGCCTTTATTACTTTAGGTTGAAAATTAGTAATCATTTGATGAATTTTAGCAATTTCATCCGACCCTAAGTGGAAACTTGAGATGTACAAAACATTATTGCTTTTATCAAAGTATGAAACTGTATTTCGATCCAATACACCTCGAAGAGAAACCACAGGATCGCCTAAATAATAACCGTGCATTTGCTGAAAAAAATGCCCGTAAGCATACTCTTTTATTGTTGATGAAAAATCGCGGTATACCTGGAGGGGTGTTCCAGTTGTACCACTCGAATAAGCTTTAAAAACAGTAAGTCTTGATCTGGTTAAAATATCGGAACTATTTTTCTTCACGATTGACTTATCGATTACAGGCAACTTACTGATGTCAGATATATTTTTAACAGAATCAATCGTTAATCCGTGAGATTGGTAAAGATTTTTATAGAATTTTGAATTCTCAAAAGCATTTCGAAATTGCTTTATGAACTCTTTCTCTTTTAAATCCAATAACTCCTGCTCGGAGCAATTACTCCAAGTAATAATCTTACGAAGCTCCTTCTCGAAACCACTCCCAAATTTAATCTTATATGCGATTAGGTCTTTTATTAATTGTACACCCATTTTCTCATTTAGCTAAGTTGAACATTAATAGTTAGTACAGCGTTTTAAAGTACATACTTACAGGTACCAAGTATCAAAGGTTATGAGATGTCTAAAAAAGCAATGCTTGACAATGGTTTCTCTCAAAAATCCGCAAAATTGATTCGCAAAGCTCGCTAAAACATCTTCCTTCTTGCGTATTTCGCGTTTTTATCCTTGCGACCTCTGGGCGGCCTTTTAAATTGCACAGTTTACACAATGCATTTGATACAAGGATGAAAGGAAATTGTGTTTCGCAAAATTACAATTGAGACACCACGAATTTAAATTTTCCATTTCCGGAGCGAACTATTTGTTTGGTTTCAATTTGTTCGAAACAAATTTCACACTCCTGACCAACCAGGTTTCGCAGGTTCTTTTCTATTTGCTTTAAATTCGATTTGGAAAAATTCGTATCCGGAATCAGGTTCACCTGTATTGCTCCAATTTCTTTCTGAATGACTTGCGTAGCCAGAATGTGTGTTGCCTTTTTAAAAGCCATGTCCAAACCTCCGATTTGCTGTCCATTCTTCAAAACAACATAATTATCGTCCCTGCCCTCTATTTTTTGAACCTCGGAAATACCATTACTGCTTGGAGACAATTGTACTGCATCATCCACCTTGTATCGAATAAGTGGAAAGGCTGAATTAATAAATCCTGTGGTAATTAAATGATCATCTTTTACTTCAGTATGCGAGTAGAGAGGAAATTCTCTGTATAATTTATCTTCAAATTGTCCGAAGGCAACTGTTCGCTCTGCATTTCCATACCAGTCATAGATTTTAGTATTCATTACCGTTTCAGCAATTTCCCTTTGAAAATCATGTAAGACTTCGGAGGATGTAAAAGCAATGGGAATGTTCAGCTTTTTTTCTTGTTTATAGAGTTCCATGGCAAAAATATGAATAGAGCTGGGGTAAGCTTTGATCACTTTTGGTTGAAAATCTATAATCTGTTTGTAATATTCCTTTATTCTGTCGGCATTTAAATGAAAAATCGATAGGTGGAGGATATTGTTGATTCTGTCGTAATAGGAAGATCTATTTCTTCCAATACAACCACGCAAAGAAACCACCGGGTCGCCCAAATTATAACCATGCATTTGCTGGAAAAAATGGCCATAGGCATTCTCTTTATTGACGGAAGAGAAATCGCGGTAAATCTGCAGTGGTGTTCCTGTTGTTCCGCTGGTATAAGCTTTAAATACTGTCAATCGGCGTTTTACCAATATATCCTTTCCGTGCTCACGGACTTCTGCTTTTGTAATAACAGGCACTTTTGATACATCTGATAAATCTTTTACCGAATTCCTACCCAAGCCATATTGTTGGTAAAGCTCATTATAATATTTCGAATTCTCGAATACATTCCTGTATTGCTTAACAAATTCCCGGCTTTTTAATTCCAGAATCTCCCCTTTGGATTTTTGGTTCAGTTCAATAACCCTGCAGAGTTCCTTCTCGAACCCACTTCCAAACGTAATTTTATGGGCTATCAAATCTTTTATTAATTGATAAGTCATAGTTAAAGTTTAAGCCTCTTTTAAAATTTCATTGATTAACTGATCTTTATCCTGAGAAGGTAGGTTTGAGACCATCAAATTATACTTTCCTGATTCTGTTCTAATTATTTGGTCTTCTTTTATTTCCTTGTAATGTATCTTGCAATCGGTTCCTAAAAGTTGAGTTAAGTTTTTAATTAATTCTGATTTATTATTCTCCGTAAAATTAAAATCCGGAATAATATTCAGATCAACTTCGCCTAATATATTCTGAACAATTTGTGCTCCCAGAATGTTCTTTACATTACTGAAATTAAATGCATGATCTAAAAGTCCTATTTGCTGACCATTTTTTAACAACACGTACTGATTATCCCGTCCTAAAATACTGCTGGTACAACAGCGAATACAACTAATATCGCACTTGAGCTTAATCACATCATCAATTTTGTAACGTATTAAGGGAAATGACTTATTGATAAAACCCGTAGTAATAATGCATTTTTCCCGAACCTCTATATGACTATACAAAGGAATGTCCTGATACAAATCCTTCTTTACCTGTCCTAACGAGATGGTCTGCTCGGAATTCCCATACCAGTCGAAAATCTTTGTGTGCAAGATCTTTTCAATAATGCTTCGCTGAAAATCGTGTAATACTTCGGAAGAGGTAAAAGCCAGTGGAATCTGCAAATCGAGTCCGGCTTTGTACAATTCTACAGAAAGGATTTGCAAGGAAGATGGATATGCCTTCACTACCTTTGGTCCAAAATCCTTAATCAGCTGGTAATACTTTCTTATATTTTTCTCGTTCAGATTATAGCTCGACAAATGAAGAGTGTTTAACGAACGGTCGAATCGGGATATTTCACTTTGATCCAAATCTCCTTTGATCGAAATTACTTTATCGCCCAACTGATAACCGTGCAACTGTTGGAAATAATATCCATAAGAATACTCTTTACAGACTGATTCGTAATCGCGATATAGCTTTAATGGAGATCCGGTTGTTCCGCTTGTATAAGCAGTATAAACAAATAACTTATTACAAGTTAGTAATTCATCAACCCGATCGCGAATATCCTCTTTCGTAATAATTGGGATTAGCTCTGCATCGTCGGTAGATTGAATTGAATTTAAATGCAATCCGTGCTCACGATATAGGTTCTGATAAAACTTTGAATTGGAGAAAGCATTTTGATATTGTTTCACAAATTCCTGATTTTTCAATTCTAATAACCGAGTTTGGCTAATTGAGTATAAATCTGTAATTCGGCGTAATTCCTTTGTAAAACAGGAACCAAATTTAATTTTGCTCAACAAATAATCCCTTACTGCTCTGTAGTTCATGGTAGATTGAAAATAGAGTTTTTAAAACGCGGTTCGGATAAAAATCAACAACTCCTTTTGCTGACCTTTCAGAGTATATCTTAATAAGATTTTGGTTGTTTATTAATTTTAGAATAGCCGTTTTAATCTCTTCCTGATTTCCTGCATCAACCAGAATGCCATTCCTGTATTTGTGTATTAAATCAGGAATTCCTCCTGCATGACTTGATATGATTGGCAGGGAATAGCTCATTGCCTCCAATATGGACAATGGCAAACCTTCCCTATAGGATGGCAGGATAAAAATGTGCGATGAACGCAATAGCTGGTCTTTTTTCTCCGCATCTACCCATCCTTCAAACTGCACTATATTCTCTAATTTCCAATTCGAAACAGCTTCCGTTAACCGGGAAATTTCACCATTACCAGCAATCTTCAAAATCATTTTGCCTTCCAATTCACCTCTGTTTTTCGATATGGTTTTTAACAAATCAAAAATCCCTTTGTTATCGCCGATCAGGCCCAGAAAAAGAAATTGAAGTTTTCCATTTAAAACAATCTTATTTGGTTTTTCGGGTGGAATAATCATATTATTCAAAATCTCAAGTCGCTTTGGGTGAAATGCACTGGAAAAGAAATGTTTCCATTTTTCAGATAAGCAAATAACGACATCGGCAGATTGAATTACGTAACGAATTCTTTTTTGTATAAAAACAGATGACTCCAGATAAAAATCACGAAAACCACCTCCATGTATATGATAGATCAGCTTCTTATTGAATAACTTATGAACAACCGAAAACAAGATGTATTTGCGGTAAAAACTGCCTTTCGATGCTCCGTGAATATGAATAATCTGAATATCAGAATCTGTTAACAAACGAAATATCAATTCGAACACGCAAACAGGAAACCAAATCGTATTCAACACTTTGGAATGAAAGCGATGAGTAACAATCAACTTAAATGGCTCGATGTATTTCGAATAATTGTTCACACACAAGCCGATTCCCCCCTTACTGTTTTTATTCCCTGGAGCTATGAATAATACTTCTTTCATCTGCTTATATTTTTCATGTTAGGGTCAGATAGAACTTACCTGATTAAATATTCAATGTCCTGAGTGATTACTAAGTATTTACTCATGACCGTTTCATGAATATAAAGATGTGAGAACACTATCTATTTTTAGGAATACTGATCTATGATTTGAACAACAAGCGTCTTTTTATCTGATTTTAATTTCAACTGTAATGGTTGAATATACTGATGCCACAAGCCCAACATGCGTGAAATATTCTCGTATTTTCCTCCCATTGTATTAATAGAAACTCTGGGGATTTCGTATGCGCCAATGTTCTCTTGCCTTAGATTCGGACTAGTAGTAAAAGCCATTTTATAGCCATTCTTCCTTAAAAGCTCAAAATCTCTTTCATCGTAGTCTCCATTTGGGTAAGCGAACGAATTAATTTCCGTCTTCAACCAGCTTTCCAGTATTTTTTTCGACTCGTAATATTCAAATGCCAGTTCTTCATCGGTACACATAATACTAATTGGATGATGATAAGTATGCGATCCTATTGTCACCAAAGGATGATTGTGCAAATATTCCAGTTCTTTTAGATTTACAGCTGACCTATTTAATTCAAATTCAGCAGTAGCTTGTCTTACATATTTCATGCGCTCTTCGTTTCTCATCTTTTTTAAATCCTCAACACAAGTAATTTCAGGATACTTATTGATTAAATACGGAACATATTCCCACCAGTAATTTCCCGAAACAATAGGTTTTACAGGCGTAAAAATTGAAATTGGAATTTGATACTTCTCAATAACGGGAATCAATTTTAAATTTCCTTTCCAGGCATCATCAAACGAAATAAAGGCTTTCCTTTCGTTAACATTCTGCTCACCAACAACAATTTTATACATTTCATTTTCACTGATAAAATGAAAATCATTGTTTCTTAAAAACCGGATAATTCCTTTGAATAAAAAAGAGGATGGATTGTGAAAGTAGATAGACAAAACATGCCTGTCGAACTTTTGCAATCCTATTCTTTTAAACAGAATCAACAAAATAAAACCCAAAATATCACCTAGTATTTTTTTAAACTTCTTCATCACAATGCACCTTTTTCATTTGGTTAACAACAGCTTGATCGGTCTTTTTAACACGATACATTAAATAAGGCAATGCTAACAGGGATTTCAAACGATATTTAAAATCGAAACACATGTATAATGGTTCTGACTGCTTGGTAAATTGAAACTTGTAAGGATCCAGTCCTACTCCAAATGAGAATTTCTTCTGCTCCAACTTAAAGCTGTTTTGAATGTTACAATTCATACAATGGATTCCGGCACCATAGGTTTTATAATCTCTATCGAAAGCACAATCAATAGCCAATCGTTTCCCATTTTTGTCGATATTGATAACGTAAGCCACCGCGATCTTATTAAATTTCACAAACAAAACCTGAGATGAATAAGCTTTAAACATTTGAAGGAAAAACTTTTCTTTATTTGGATCTCCATATACAAAACCTTTTCCATCTACTATTTTAGATTTTGCCAGTCTTTTAATTTCCTCGAAATTTGTCTCATTGATTTCTTCCAAAGCCAATTCGAATTCAAAACCATCCCTTTCAATTTTCCGCAGTGTTCTATCCAGCTGTTTCCTAAATCGTTTCGCATAAGATTCCATCAAAAAATTCTGATATCCAGAATATTCCTTCATTGGAATATTAGGTTCGCCTGCATAATGATACAACTTATACTTATCGTGTAAAACTGTGGTTTTCGGCAAATATTTTAAGAACATAAAATGATAGTTGATGTTCTTCCTTATCCAATGATTTAGTTCATCGGCAAAAGAAGTGTCTAACGATTTTAAAGAAATAACATCATTCCCCATGCTACACCACTGCTGATCCAAAAACTCAATAAATTCCAGTTTCAGGCATTTGCAGTAAACCCGATGCAATTTTACCAAAGGAACAATGGCGACCAATGTATCTTTACAATAAGCTGAAATTATATAAGGTTGTTTTTTATAACCCAATACATTGTTTTCAACGTCTTTGAAAATTGAATACCAACTGGAGATCCAGTTAGAGTCTCCACTAAGGAATTCTCCATTGTACTGGATTTTCTCAAGCTCTTCAAGTGAAATAAATTGAAAATTATACATGCTTTTAAGAATTAAAACTGACCGGTTTTTACGATATATTTTGGAAAATAAAAATGCAGGTTCAAACACTTTTATTTCTGTAACTCCCTTGGCTCTTTATAACAAGATCATCTTAATTTACATTCATCACTACCTATAGCAAACTGATTATTTCCCTTCAGCCAGCAAAAGTTTCTCTGCCACCATCTGATCTTCTTTTTTTAACCGATACAAAAAATAGGGTAATGCAATCAACGATTTCAATCTAAATTTATAATCAAAACACATATAAAAGCGATCTATTTGATTGGCAAACTGAAACTTATAGCTGTCCAATCCCATTCCAAAAGACATCTTCTTCTTCCCGTCTTTAAAGCAACTCTGAATAATTGAATCAGTACAATGGATTCCTACTCCATAACTGCGGTAATCCCTGTCAAAAGCTGCATCAACGCCAATTCGTTCCCCATTGCAATCAATATAAGTACCATAAGCCACAGCATTCTTATTAAAACTCAGAAAAACCACTTGAGATGGGAAACACTTATACATCTGTATATGAAAAGCTGCTTTTTCTTTGTCACCATATAAAAAACTCTTCCCATCAACCTCTTTCGATTTGGCTATTCTTCTAATTTTTGCCAAACTACTATCATTTATATTGGCGTATGAAATTTCGTACTCGACCCCCTCTCTCTTAATTTTTCGAAGTCTTTTCCCTAAATCCGCTTGAAATCTACGGGTGTAGACTTGAGAAGAAAATTCTTCATAATTACGGTAATCCGACAGTTGAATAAAAGGAGCTCCAGCATAATGAAACATGCGAAATTTTCTATTTAAAACAGATGTTTTCGGTACGTATTTAAAAAACAGAAAATGGAACTGAATATTCTTTTTAATCCAAACTAGTAACTCCTCTGTGAAATTATCATCCAAATCTCTTGTAGTAATGATATCATTTCCCGTACTACACCACTGCTGACCTAAAAACTCGACAAAATCGAAACGAATACACTTGAAAAATAAACGTGACAATTTCATCAGAGGAACAATAGCAACAAGAACATCCTCTAAATAAGCACCAACTATGAAGGGTTTTTTCCTGTATCCAAATACATTATTTTCAATATCCTTGAAAATGGAAAACCATGTATCCATCCATTTGAACTGACAACTTGGGAAATTACCGCGACATTCAAAATTTTCTAATTCATGAAGGGATATTTGTCTAAACTCATACATAATTTGGAGAATTATCTTTTCTATGACTACGAATAGTTTTCAAAAGATCTTGTCTTTTTTTTGTGAAGTGTGCCTATCAATTACTGTATCCGTACTTTTTGCAATTTGTCTTGCACATTCTTCTCCTCTTTCTTTAACCTGTACAAAAAATAGGGCAAAGCCAAAATAGCTTTGAATCGAAATTTGAAATCAAAACACATATAAAAGTGTTCAATCCGATCGGTAAACTGAAATTTATAAGTGTCCAAGCCCAAGCCGAATGACAGTTTCTGTTTTTTATCCAGAAAACTTCGCCGTATGACTGCATCTATACAATGAATTCCTGCTCCATATTTCCTGTAATCCCGATCAAAGGCGGCATCAATTCCAATTCTTTCACCATTCCAATCGATGCCAGTACCATAGGCAACGGCTTTCTGATTAAATTTGACAAACACTACATGCGAGGGAAAGCATTCGTACATTCTCAAATGAAACTGAGTTTTTTCAGCATCTTCATACAAAAAATTTTTCCCATCAATTTCTTTCGATTTCGCAATTCTTCTTATTTCAGATAAACTCGCTTCGTTTATCTCTTCAAAACTGACTTCAATCTCAAAGCCTTCTTTTTTAATTTTCCGCAAAGTTCTTCGCAAATCTTCGCGAAATTTTCTTGCATACACCTTGTTCGAAAACGCCTCATAACTGTTGTGTTTGTCAACTTGAACAAATGGTGCTCCCGAGTAATGAAACAGCCTGTACTTCTTGGCCAAAACCGATGATTTAGGCAAGTATTTAAAAAATATAAAGTGAAAATTGATATTGGTTTTTATCCACGAAATCAATTCATCCGAAAAACAATCTTCAAGATCAGCAAACTTTAAAATATCATTGCCCAGATTGGACCATTGCTGTCCCAAAAACTCCAGAAATTCAATTTTTACGAATTTAAAATAGGTCCGATATAATTTCACCAGAGGAACTACTGCAACCAATTTATCATCTTTATATGCCGCGATGATATATGCTTTCTTATTATATCCAAGTGCATTGTTTTCTGCTTTTTCGAAAACCAAATACCAATTATTAAGCCAGTTGAACTGATTACTTGGGAAATCTCCAGTGTAATCGATCTCCTTCAGATCATTTAAAGTGATAATACGAAAATGATACATATTTTAAATTGTAGGTGAGTGAGTCATCAAGTCTGCTGATGAGAGCCGATGTTTTATTTCAATGTAACGGTTAATCCGGCTTTCTATCAATGACATTCCAATGAAGAGAGAAAGAAACAGATCTAATAAAAAATAATTTGCCTGTTGCGTTACCAAACAGGAAATAAACATGAAAAAGATTGCTACCGTTAGTTGATTATGACTGCTGTTCGATCTGGAAATTTCTCTGAAAATTGAATAGAGAAACACCAAATAAAGTAAAAAACCGAGTATTCCATTATCAACTAGAGTCTGAACAAAACCATTATGAGCAAAAAGAGGCATTCCATCCTTTTTCTCATATCTGTTTTGCGATTCCTGCATTCCCATTCCAACTAAATAGGTAACAAAATTACTTTCGTATAGGTTTTCCAAATATACCTCGGCAATTTGTAATCGTCCGGAACCGACTGTTTCGTAAGCCGATTTATCTTCCTGCCCCGCCCTGTCATCCATCACTCTTCTGCGGAAACCTTCATTGGTTTGATACAAAAAAATAAGACCGGCAAATAAAAGGACACTCAGAACCAAAATCTTACCCGCTTCTTTAAATGTAATTTTCCGGACAAAAAGAACACCTACACCAACCACAAACATCAGCCAACCGGTTCGTGTGTAGGTTTTAAACAAAAAGAATATTCCTAAAAGCAAAAGTGGTCCCAATACTAAATTTAAGAGCATATCGCCTCGTTTTTTCACAATAAACTCAAGAATGATAATACATGCTACAGCCAGTAAAGCTGAAGTGTAATGTGGTGCTCCCAATATTCCAACCAAACCATCCAAAGATGTATCCTCCATCCAAAGCATGGTTTTACTTACCGGAGCAGAAAAAACGCCCAAATAATACGGAATATTTGAGATTATTAGAAAGCTGGCCAGATAGATCGGTAACATCCGTAATTTCTTCAAGCTTTCAAGACTGTTGATATTCAAATAAACCCAATGAACCACTAAAGGTATAGTTAAGTATTTGGAGAAATTGATAATTGAATCAACCGGATAATCAAAAAAAGAAGTATTCACCAGATTCTTAATTGCAAAAACATAGCCGAGTATCAAAAAGTTGAAATGGACTTTCTGTCCCAAAACTCCAATAAATAGAAAAATGAGTAAAGGCAGCTTCCAGATATAAGCCATTTCCTGACCCCCAATCGTATAACTCTTTAAGAAAAAGGCAATAAAAAAAACCAGTAACCAGAGTCCTGTCTCAACGTACTTCATATCATTAACGAGTTTAAAACACGACAAATTCGATCCATATCAAGTAAACCATAACGCTGATCAACTGGCAAAGCCAATAAGTTTCCCGCAAAACCGTATTCAATACTATCTTCGTTATTTTCTTCAAGAACATTGGGCCAGTAAGCAGCAATAATGATTCCCTGTTTAATCAATTCTGTCCTTATTTCACCATTTTCTATAAGCATTGGATAAACCATAGGACCGTCAATATCAGTATCAATAATTGTCATCCGATTCTTAGCTCTCAACTTTAAATGCAGATATTGGAAATTCTGATTTCGTCTGATTTTTACCGATCGATAGTTAACCCCTGAAAGTATCCGATAAGTAAAATTGGACATTGATTTAATCTTTTGTCCGCACAAGTACTTCTCATTGTCGAGAAAGCTCTGATAACCATCCTTGTGACCATTTTCCAACCTACGCACTAAATGCTCACATCTATTCCATGAAACCTCAGTTGGCAGATCCTCTTTTAGAAAACAGCTGGTACTCAAATAGGCTCCATCCGGCACTCCAAAAAACTTTCGTGCTGAGTAAAAAGTATCTACATTAGGAATTGCCTGTTCAAAAAATGCCTGAGAATTGTCAACAATCAAGTTCTTTACAGTCCTACTTAGCGAACGAATAAAATCTCCCTTTAGACCAAAATAGTTAATGATCAGATAGGCTTCATCGTCTTTCAAAACCCTAACTTCTAGAGGTTCCAAATTTATATTGATGGAGTAAAACTCAAATTCAATTTTAAGTTTAAGAACAGGCTCTAATATGGCCGGACACAAATAGGCTGGTACATATATCTTCTTGTAGCTTCGAGCCCGCAATATATACTCCAAACAGTTGCGTCCTGAATTTAATCTGATAAAATCAGGATAATATTCAAACTCCAATCTGCTTTCCAATTCGAAATAACCGCCAATTGCTTTATTGCTCATACTCTATTCCAATTCAACTGCAATTAGTTCTTCAATATTACTCATTATCTGATCTCTTGTATCTAAATTAGGAAATTCCAATAGGCCTATGCCTACCGTAGAGTTCGATCCGCATAAGCTAAAAACATCGGCTCCCTTTTCAATTGTCAGCTTAATTTCCAGCACATAATCCCTTATCGAATCATCTAAGATTACAGATCGAAATTTCCCATCTTTATTGGCGTGAATCACATAAATGGTGTAATACTTATCAATATCCTTCTGGTTTTGAATCTCGGGTTCAACACCCATACAAGCATCTACACTCATTTTAATCATATCCACATTGCTTGCACATTTTATAATTTCGGGAATCCAATACCCTCCATTGCGTGCACCAATGTCCATAAAATAAACATGATCATTTTCATCAATAATCACCTCGATATTGAATCCTCCAAATTTTATTTTCAGCAAATTAATTGCTCTTTGAAGTTCCAGTTTTATCTTTTCATGTAATTCCTGAGGCAGCAGAGAAGGATAATTGATGCTGGAATGTACAAATTGGTTTACCTCAATATCATTTTTTTGATCACCCAGATAGTAAGCCGTAATTTTACCATCGTAAACAAAAATATCTACGTCAAGCTGATGGTATTTTTTCTCAATATATTCCTCAACAATAAAACGTTTACTCCTCGAGAATTTCATCGCATAATCAATTGCTTTCCCCATTTCCCATAAATCCTTCACCATTGAGATGCCTTTACTCCCCGAAGAACCAACGGGCTTAACAAGAACCGGATAAGTAACTTCTGTCGAATAATTTGAAAAATCTTTTAACGTATTATAACCACCATACTTTGGTGTTTTAAAATTATTCAGTAACATAAAGTGACGATACAAATCTTTCTCTGAAAGGATTTTGACTGATTTATATGGGTTTCCCGGAAGTCCCATTTTTTCGGCAACATAGGCCGCAGTTGGGGCTGCAGGATCGGAGGCATAAGCCCAAATCCCGTCAATCTCCAATTTTCTTGATAAATTCAATACACCCTTTAAATCGGTTGGGCTCAAATTAATGTACTCATCGACATATTGGTGTCCCGGATTATCAGGGGTGTAATCACAGGTAATCACTGAATAACCAGCCGATTTCGCATACAGAATACCTGGAATCTGAAATGGTGATCCGCCCAATAATAAGATTTTCTTTTTGCCTTTTGGTCTCATGACTTAGACTTTTATTCTAATTTCAGCATCCGCTATACCAAAGTCTGAGTTAACTTTCTGAAGGAATACACGAATTCGAAAATAGAATCGAGAAAGGAATATTTTGAAAACAACAGATATGGGAATTCTTTACTGCTTCCCTTGGTTTTGAAGTATTCCACACAAGATTTCCTTAGTTCCTCATCTTTTAAAAAGATGGCATATTTCAATAACTCCCGATGATACATTTTGTCTAACAAAGGAATCAGCTGTTGACGATTATACTTCTCAGCATAAAAATTTTTAATCTGATATCTGCTTTGAAAAAACTTAAAATCTCCAATCCAATCCAATCCATGTGTTGCTGAATTTGGATGTACACGATAACACATGGTAACATCGGGCATATAAGCAATTTTCGATTGAGCAGAAACTTCAATCCATAGCGGATAATCACCCATTCGCCATTTGTTTTCCTTAATCTGATTGGATATTTGTATTTTTTGCAACAACTCATTCCGGATACATACTGTTGCCAAAGCAATATAATTCCCCGATATCAAATCATCTAACACATCACCTTCCGGTATTTTTCTATTCTTCCAAACATCTTCAATCAACTTATCTCCATTAAGACAAGAAAAACTGGAGTGAACCATTCCATATTCCTCGTTTGCCTCCAAAAAATCAACCTGCTTTTGCAATTTGTAAGGATCCGTCCAAAAATCATCCCCCTCACATAGAGCAACATATTTTCCTCTGCATTCACGATTTGATCTTTTGTCATTCTCAATTGCACCTACATTTTTCTCACCAGTGATGATTCGGATTACATCAGGGTATTTAGCTGCGTATTCCTGAACAATTTTTAGAGTTCCATCAGTACTGCAATCCTCACCAATAATGTATTCAAACGAGAAATTGGTTTTTTGCATCATGATTCCTTCAATGCACTGTGCAATATATTTTTCATGATTGTAAGTGATCGTTTTTACACTAACAAAAGGAGTAGTCATATTTTTAGGAATTTATTTGATGAATTTTATTCTAAAACAGAAAACAGCAACAATATATCTTGATTTTCAGATTGCATAAAACATTACTAAACCTATTCGTATTGCTCAATACATTTATCCTGAGAATTTGTTCGAAAGAGATTTTAAATTTGATCCAAAAAATAGAATTAAGTATTCAAGACAATTTCTGCCGGTATTTAATTTGAGTAAATGGGGATAGAATTTCTGCCCGTCAACTCTCTCCAATTCAAAATATCCACCTATGGCTCTCATCCTAAATCGCGAGTCTGGCAATATTCAAATCATTAACAAGAATTCTCTCTTCCGATTCAAGCAGTACCTGAATGTATTTTGCACTTCTTTCAATCTTTTCAATCATTTCCTCCCTCGACGAAAATTGCAGTAAAAGAATGCCAATGCTTGCACTCGAAGCTTGAAAGGATATCACCGAATCACCAGTCTTTTTAAAAATATGCTTCTCTAAAATATTATCAGTTAAGTCAGCAGATATTTTAATTTCTTTTAAAAACCCCTTGCGATCGCTGTGCAGGACATAGTAGGCAAAAAAGCCTTCTTTACAAACATTATCTGCACTAATTTTCTTTCCCATTGCAGCCTCAACAGTAGCATTCACCATATTAAATCCGGTAGCATATTGCTCCAGCTGAGGCACCAAATTCTTTCCATTCCGAGGGCTAACTTCCATTATAAAGATTCGGTTATCCTCATCAATTCTAACTTCAATATTAAAAGCTCCCTGCTTAATATCAAGAAGATTAATTAAGCGTTGCAATTCCAATTCAATTTTAGTCATAATATCCGCAGAATGGACTGATGGCAATGTTGTTGAGTAGGGTACAAAAGGATTTACTTTTTCATTAAAATGATGATCACCCAAATAACAGAAGCATAATTTCCCCCCGCATACAAATGCATCGCCATGAATCTGAGGTCCTTTTTTAACAAGATACTCTTCAATCACAATCCTTTTGACTCTCGAAAAACTCATGGCATACTCAAAAGCACCTACCAACTCACTGTCTGAACTAATCTTACGAACACCTTTACTTCC
>JAQBBZ010000085.1:0-4947 GCA_032125735.1 Labilibaculum sp. | reverse complement strand
TATTTTAAATTTATCACAAGTCTAATCGTGAATTTTTTACGATTATTTTGCGCGAAGTTTTTCTTTGTGTTTTACTAGCTGACGACGAAGTGCTTCAATCACCATATCAGTAGACTCTTCGAAGCTTTGACTTTGCTTTTTTGCAAACAAATCAGCACCTTTTAGGTCTAATATAATTTCCACCACCTTGTTTTCTGCCGTAGCTGACTTCTCCAAACGAAGAAAAATCTCAACCCCAACAACATCATCATCAAGTTTCAACAACTTATCAACTTTAGTCTGAACAAAAGCTTCAAGCTTAACATCAGCAACAAAACCAATTGATTGAATATTTACCATACTAATTCCTCCACATATTTATGCTCTTGGATGAGCCTGTTTATAAACCTTATTTAAACGCTCGAATGTAGTATGAGTATAAATTTGAGTTGCAGACAAATTGGAATGACCAAGCAATTCTTTAATAGCATTCAATTCAGCTCCGTTGTTCAACAAATGTGTCGCAAAGGTATGACGCAACACATGAGGACTTCGCTTTGCTAGTGTTGTAATCTTAGACAAATATTTTGTCACAATTCGATACAACAACTTTTCGTATACAGGCACCCCCTTTTTAGTTACAAAAAGAAAAACACTCCCCTCATCAAAAGTTCCACTTCTAACTTCAAGATATTCATCAAGAAGCTTATCCAGACTTTTGCTTACCGGAATGATTCTTTCCTTATTTCGTTTACCTAAGACCTTCACTAAAGAGGTTTTTCGATCAAAACTAGTTATTTTAAGATTCATCAACTCCGCCAATCGCATGCCGGTCTGATAAAACATTTCCACAACTAATCTATCTCTAACCCCTTCAAACCCTTCACCAAAATCAACTTCTCGCAACAACTCCATTGCATGTTCTGCAACAAAACCAGGGATTTTCTTCCCCTGCCTTGGCCCAACAACCCGATCCATAGGATTGGTTTCCACAATCGATTCTCGCAACAAGAATTTAAAAAAGGATTTCAAAGAAGACAATTTCCTATTTACAGTGCGCGAAGAGTTACCTTCATACATTAAAAAAACGATCCATTTCCGCACATTTTTAAAATCCACATCTTTAATTTTCTCAACTTCATTTTTCGATATAAAATCAAAAAACTGAGTTAAATCACAATCGTAAGATAGAATTGTATGTACTGAATATCGTTTTTCAAATTGCAAATAAGACAGAAAAGATTCCTTATAACTCATACATCCAGGATATTTACCCCAAAGGATAATCCAAGATACAAAAAATTAAGATATCAAGGAATTAAAAAAAATTAATCTTCGTTCTCTTGCATATTCTGAACGTAGATAGCATGTAGCTTTTCTTTTCTTTTCACCACAGATGGTTTAGTATAAACCTGTCTTCCTCTTAGTTCTTTAATTACTCCAGTCTTTTCGAATTTTCTTTTGAATTTTTTTAAGGCTCTTTCAATATTTTCGCCTTCTTTCATCGGAATAATAATCATAATTTTCTCCTTTAAATATTAATTTTTCTTACTGAGCCGCAAATTTATCAATTCATTTACTATAATTCAAATATATTGGAAGAAAAGTACACAAATTCACTTCAAATAAAAAAAATACAGTCCTGAGCGGGAGTACAAAGATAGAAAATAACCAATACTTTCTCAACTTACAGACAACTTTCTATTTTAATTCCAAATAAGGGATTAATTTCAAATAAATAGAATCTGACACTATTTTATGGCTTTGCAACTGATTTATGGAGGTGAAATTACCATTTCGATCCCGAAACCGGACGATATCTTTTGACATTCGTGAATTGATATACGGATGTTTTCTCAATTTCGCAGCATCAAACGAATTTAATCCAATCCTTCTAACAGGAACAGAATCCATAACAAGCATCGGTGAAATACGAATGAATTTTTCTTTTGAAATACCATAAACCTCCAACAATTGATCTTTTGAAACAAACCCACCTAACAATTCTCTATACTTTACAATTCGAGCAGAAAATGATGATCCTATTCCGGGCAATTGCTTTAGCTGCATCGTATCGGAACTATTTAGACGAACAATTAGCTGTTCTGTCGAGAAGTCCAGCTTAGGCTTCCCTTCTATCTTCACGTAAGGTATAAGCTCTGCTATTTTAACCAAATTAAACCCATAAATCTTTTCTAAATCGGATGCCTTCTTAAAATGACCGCCACCCGTAAGATATTTTTTAATGCGATTACTTATTTCATTTCCCACACCTAAGCTCTCCCATTCTTTACTGGAAATAACATTAGGATCAAAAGTAAATAGCTTATACTCTTTCTTTACAATCCTTTTCGCTTTTTTTTCAGGTGTTTCATCAACAGAAATCAAAATATAGTCGCTTAATCGATCAAAATCAGATTGATTAACGCCATAAATTTTCAGAAGATCAGTCTTCTCTTTAAATCTCCCACCTTTATTTCTAAATTTAATTAGATTACTAGTTTGAAAAGAGGTAAATCCCAGACTGTGCAATTCATCTTCATTAACTTTATTCGGATCAAAAGATTCCAATTTCCCAAGCTGAGTTTTAGCCTTCTTAATTTCTGGTCTATTTTCAATTGAAGAAATAAGACTATCGATTTGCTTTTGCTTTTCCTGATTAATTATGCTCTCTGAGGTTTCTGTTCGCTTAAAAACAAAAGGTAACAGATACAATATCAGCAACAAAGTCACCAATACAAATAAGCCTTTTTTCTCTGATGCTGTATAAGAAAAATATTCTCTAAATAGGTGTTTAAGATTCATCCTTACTGAAAAGTGACATTTAAGAACTAATTAGCACTTATCAATATTACGTAATTATGACAACTATACAAAATTAAACACTCCTAGTCCGTGAAGAAACACAATTGCAATGGCTCCAGGAGCAATAAACTTCACTAAGAAAATAAAAACAGTAAGTAACCAACTTACAACTCCAGCTCCTTTCGCCAACTCCTCTTCAATTTTCTTTCGACCTAAATACCATCCAACAAATAAGGAAATAAACAATCCTCCAAGGGGAAGAAGAATATTAGCAGATATCCAATCGAGCAGATCAAAGAAATTTAAACCAAACATCGTATACTCTTTAAACATTCCCATTGACAAGGAGCAAAACACTCCAACAATCGAAATCAGTACCGTAGCTAAAATAGTCGATAAATTCCTTTTCAAATTAAGCTCTTCCCGAAAATAGGCCACAACAACTTCTAGTATGGATATTGATGACGTTAGAGCTGCAACCGTCAACAATAGAAAGAACAAAATTGCAAAGAAATACCCCCCAGGCATTTGCTGAAATACATTAGGCAAGGTTATAAAGACTAGACCTGGACCACTACTAGGCTCTATCCCAAAGGCAAAGACAGCAGGGAAAATTGCTATTCCTGCTAAAATTGCAATCACAGTATCGGCGATGGTAACTTGAAGAGCTGTAACGGCAAGATTATTTTTGTTATCAATATAAGAACCATAAGTTACTAATGTACCCATACCTAAGCTTAACGAAAAGAAGGCATGCCCTAGAGCGCTCAATATTCCATCTGCTGTCAGTTTTGAAAAATCAGGATTGAAAAGAAATTTTAAACCTTCTGAAGCTCCTTCTAGAGTAACTGCTCTTACGCAAAGCACAATAATTATAACAACCAACAATGGCATCAAGAACTTAGCATACTTTTCAATTCCATCTTTTACTCCAATGATCACAATTGCCATGGTCATCACCATAAATAAAAGTTGATACAAAATAGGGGTAACAGGACTCTCAATAAAACTAAAAAACATAGACTCCATCTCACCTGGACTTTTAGCCACAAAACTATCTGAGACGGCTTTAACAACATAGTCGATACTCCAACCTGCAACCACCCCATAAAATGACAAAATCATTACTGCTGCAGCAACACCAAGCATTCCAGTAAATTTCCATGGTGACCCTGGAGCTAAATATTTAAAGGCTCCAAAAACATTCCTTTTGGACTTACGCCCAATAGATAATTCAGAAAGCATTACAGGCAATCCTATAAGAGCTATAAATCCTAAATACACAAATAAAAATGCTGCACCACCATACACTCCTGTGATATATGGAAACTTCCAGATATTCCCCAAACCAACAGCAGACCCCGCTGCCGCTGCTATCACACCAAATTTACTTGAAAACACATCGCGAGAGAAGGGCTTATTTTTATCCATTTGTTAATTTTAATTACTTATATACAAATTCGAAGAATTTCAAATTTGCTAAAATTAAGTCCAAATTCAAAAACTGTATTGATTTTTAGAATCATTGCAAACAAAAAAACCCGGAAAAAATCCGGGTTTACAATTATTTTGAGAGAATGGAAACTTAGTTACGTCCTACGCTATTTAAATCTTCGAAAGCTTTAACCAAACGATTTTTCATAGAAACCTCACTTGCACGTAACCATACACGAGGATCGTAAAATTTCTTATTTGGCTTATCTTCCCCATCAGGGTTTCCAATCTGGCCTTGTAGGTAGTCATGGTTCTTAGCTTCGAAAGCACGGACACCATCCCAACATGCCCACTGAGTATCAGTATCAATATTCATTTTAACAACTCCATAAGATATTGCTTCGCGAATTTCTTCAACACTTGAACCTGATCCACCATGGAAAACGAAATAAACTTTATTTTTTGCTACTCCATATTTCTCATATATAAACGACTGAGAATTCAATAGAATTTTTGGAGTCAAAACTACATTACCTGGCTTATACACACCATGAACATTACCAAAAGAAGCGGCAATTGTAAAATTAGATGAAACTTTTAACAAAGTTTCATAAGCTAAAGCAACATCTTCAGGTTGTGTATACAATAATGAGTTATCCATATCTGAATTATCAACACCATCTTCTTCTCCACCAGTGCAACCTAACTCAATTTCGATAGTCATGCCCA
>JAQBBZ010000084.1:0-5384 GCA_032125735.1 Labilibaculum sp. | reverse complement strand
GCAAAATTCAAATACATACAAGGAGAAGATAAAAACGCTCCAACAGTATTAGTTTTTGATGTAAAAAGTGGAAATGAACAAAAAGAATTGATTGTGAAAGGCAGTAGTAACTATGTAGGCGAACCTTCCAATTTGATGATTAATGGCATTGATGTTACCGTTGCTTACGGTCCAAAAATCATGGAACTCCCATTTTCACTAAAACTAAATAAATTCATCTTAGATCGATATCCTGGTTCAAATAGCCCTTCTTCATTTGCTAGTGAGGTAACCCTTTACGATAACGCAAAAGGCATTGAGCAAAACCACCGTATTTTTATGAATAACATACTAAAACACGAAGGATTCAGATTCTTTCAGGCATCATACGATACTGATGAAAAAGGAACAGTTCTTTCTGTAAATCACGACCATTGGGGAATGCTGATAACTTACTTTGGATATTTTGTTCTGATGTTGGGAATGGCTTGGTCACTGATTAGCCCATTTACTCGATTCAAAGCTTTAGGGAATAAATCGAAAAGTGTGAAAGTAGCAGCCCTTACAGCTTTCCTAATTCTTGGAAGTTTACTGCCTGCTTCGGCACAAAATCAGGTACTACCCATTGTTCCACTAAAGCAATCGCAAAATTTTGGAGCCCTATTGGTACAAGATAATAGCGGTCGTTTCGAACCAATTAACACCTTGGCGAGCGAGGTGATTCGAAAAATCACCAAGAAGAATAAGTTTGAGGGATATCCTGCCGATCAAGTTTTTCTAAGCATGATTGCAAATCCACAGCAGTGGCAAACTGTTGCTATGATAAAGGTTGGGGATTCTGAATTGGCTAAAGAACTTGGTATTTCAGGTAAATATGGATCGTTCAGACACTTTTTAAACGAACAAGGTCAATACAAACTTTCGCAGAAGGTTCAGGATGCCTATTCAAGAAAACCATCACAACGCACGGGTTACGACAAAGAAATCATTTCAGTTGATGAAAGAGTTAACATTAGCTATATGGTGTTTACGGGTGAATTTTTAAAGATATTCCCTGATCCGAATGATGATATGCACGCTTGGTACAACCCAACTGCAGAACTGGCAATTACCGGCGATGATTCCTTGTTTGTGAAAAAATCAATACTATTGCTTGGACAAGCCTTAAACAATGGCGATTTTGCAAATGCAGACAATTACATTTCTGGGATTAAGACTTATCAAAACCGATTTGCCCAAAATGTGATTCCATCTCCAACCAAACAAAAAGTTGAGATTCTTTACAACAATATCAACATCTTTAAAAAGTTGTTCCCATACTATTTGCTAATTGGTTTCTTTTTAATCGTGTTTCTGGTCATCCAGATTATGAATCCAAAATTCTCGGTGAAGTGGATTATGCGTGCAGCCATGCTGATATTAGGAATTGGATTTATTTTACACACAACAGGATTAGCTGCCAGATGGTACATTTCAGGTCATGCACCTTGGAGTAATGGATTTGAATCGATGACTTATGTGGCCTGGGCATGTCTGCTTGCAGGATTCATATTTGTGAAGAAATCGGATTTTGTTTTAGCCGCCGCATCAATTCTTGCAGGTTTAACTCTTTTTGTAGCACATTTAAGCTGGATGAGCCCAGAGGTTACAAACTTGGTTCCGGTGCTTAAATCGTACTGGCTAACCATTCACGTGGCCATTATTACTGCCAGCTACGGGTTTCTAGCTCTGGCGGCGATTTTAGGAATGATTAACCTCTTCCTGTTCAACTTGCAGAACAAGAATAACATCGATAGAATTAAGAGCACGGTTACAGATCTTACCCGCATCAGCGAAATGACCATGACCATCGGACTGTATTTCCTGACTATAGGAACTTTTCTGGGTGGTATTTGGGCCAACGAATCGTGGGGACGTTACTGGGGTTGGGATCCAAAAGAGACTTGGGCACTGGTAAGTATTTTGGTATATAGCTTTATACTGCACATGCGTTTTATTCCTGGCTTAAAATCAGTTTACTCCTTTAATATTGCTTCGGTTTGGGGCTATAGCTCAATTTTAATGACCTATTTCGGTGTAAACTACTATTTGGCTGGTATGCATTCCTATGCAAAAGGTGATCCGGTTCCAGTTCCGACCTGGGTGTATTACACGGTTGCAATTGTTCTGGTACTTAGCTTAACGGCATACTTTAATTACAAAAAACACAATCCCGAGCCTGAAGAGGTGGAGGCATAGAAAAAATACATTTCAAAGTTTAAAGAGCTTCACTTGCGTGAGGCTCTTTTTAAATTCTTTATATAGTCCTCAAACTGGACGGGCCTCTGCAATACTCCCAATAATTTGAGCGTGCTTCGTCAGCCTGCCGTAAGGCGTGCCACAATGCAACCACATAGAAATGACAAGGATCAGGCTGACTTGATTCTTTTGTTTACTTTTCTCATCTAAGGAGAAAAGTAAAAGCCTTGCGGCTTGAGCAAAAAGGAAATAGAAAGAACAAAAAAAAGGAAGCCTTTCGGATTCCTTTCTGTATTTTATTGAAGATTTACTCTATGCCTTATTGGTCGTAATCACAAAAATGATGAGAGGCTCGTTGGTCGTGTTTTGAACCGTATGAAAACCTGTTCCGCTAACAGCAGTGATATTTCCTTTGGTGATTTTGGAAGCTCTTACTTCGCCATCAACGCCAGCTTTATCGGAATACTCACCTTCACCATGCATAACTACGTAAATTTCTTCTTCACCTCTGGGACCGTGATCGTGAAATCCGGCCTGATCATCCTTATTCAAAAAGACCATAAAGCAACCAATTCGATTGTTGATCAATTCATCCACACCGAACATTTGTAACAAATAAACGATACCATTACCGCCATACATTGGCTGCCGGGTATCTACGCGAACAACCGAACGTTTATCCTGGCCAAATGGTATCACCGAAAGATCGATGTACTTCGATACAATATCAATTACCTCATCGGCTTCCACGACTTGATTTGCTTCTTTCATCATTATACGATCCAATGAAATTTACTATTCCTGTTAGTTTACAGAAATCAAATGAATATCGAAAAGTAAGACAGAACCACCAGGAATACCATTTGTATCGTAATTGCCATATCCTAAATGGGCAGGAACCAAAAGCGTTCCTTTTCCGCCTTCCTTAAAGTAAGTGATGCCTTCAGTCCATCCTTTTATAACTCTTTTCAATGGAAATGAAATTCCTTCCTCATTACTCTCATCAAAAACTTCTCCATTTAAATAATATCCTTTATAGGCAACCTGAACAGTTGATGCACTTGTAGGTTTTACTCCTTCTCCGGCCTCATCAATTACGTAATACAAACCAGACTCGCTTTTTATTGCTTCCAGTTTATTTGTCTTTATATAATCCGTAATCTGCTTCTCATTTATAAGCGAGAAATCTTTCTCAGGACCACTTGAGCATGAAACAAAAAAGGCAAATACAATGGCTAATAAACTATACTTCATTTTATTTATAAGTTATGGTGAATTCTACTTTTCCAAATAAGTATTACTCAATAATCGAAATTAATTTAAAATCGTAAACAAGAACCGAACCTGCCGGTATTACTCCTTGATAACTGTAACTACCATATCCTAAATGAGCAGGTATTATTAATTTTCCTTCGCCACCTTCTTTAAAATAAGGAATTCCTTCTTTCCAGCCTTTTATTGCCTCCTCAATATTAACGTCAACTCCGCTAACGCTTGTTTCAGTAAAAACTATTTTATTAAGAAAATAACCTTTGTACGAAAGTTTAACTTTTGATGCAGCAGTTGGTTGTGCGCCTACTCCATCTACGTCCATTGTATAATATAATCCTGATTCAGTTTTAGTTGCATTTAAACCTTCGGCTTCAATATAAGCAACTATTTCCGCATCGTTCTTTTCAGCGATCATCTCATCAGAAAACACAGTAATCTCAAAAATAAGAACAGAACCACCAGGGATTCCTTTGTAATCTTTATTACCATATCCTAAATGAGCAGGAATTAACAACATTCCCTTTCCACCTTCTTTAAAATAAGTAAGTCCCTCAGAAAAACCTGCAATTACTCCCTGCAAATTAAACGAAACCAAATTATCCTCACTATCATCGAAGATCGTACTATTGGTATAATAACCTTTGTAAGTAACAGCTACATTAGAACTACTTGTAAGCTGTGTTCCTGCTCCCTGTTCTTCAATCACATAATACAAGCCCGAATTACTTTTTATGGCATCTAAATTATGCGCTGCAACATAAGCTGCAATCTCTGCATCGTTCTCTACTCTATAATCTTTCTCATCATCGGAACTCGAACATGATACTAAAAAGGCAAAACACAGGGCTAATAAACTATACTTCATATCGATCTATTTTATTAAGAAAAACAAATATAGTAAAAACTGGGAATGCTGCTTACTAATCTCAAAATTGTGCTTGTAAGATTGCAATTTTTAGGACACGCCATGGCATGTACCTACTGTTTCACACCTCTTTTTACCACTAGACCTTCACCCTTAATTTATATCTAGACAGTTTTTAAATTATCGGTAAAGGGCAATAATCCAAACGATTTGCCGTAAATTCATCTAAAACCGTACCTATGTCGAGATCTATACATGTTCTGTCCTTAGTCTTGTTTGTACTGATTGTAGTAGTAGCCATTGTAGTTCTAGGTTACTATGGCTTCACGTACTATCATCTGAACATTGAAGAACGATTCTATCATCCGGATCATCAACTATTGAAATCAAGTGGGATTCTCGGGCATGGCCTCGGAATAATTGGCTCCTTACTGATTATAACAGGTGTATTTATGTATATGGTTCGAAAGCGAATTGCCCGTTTTTCGAGAATTGGAGTGCTAAAATACTGGCTCGAATTTCATATTTTTTTGTGCTCGCTAGGGCCAGTTCTCATTCTCTTCCATACAGCCTTTAAATTTGGAGGTATTGTCTCCATTTCGTTTTGGAGTATGGTGGCAGTTGTTGTTAGCGGAATTATTGGGCGATTCATATATATTCAAATCCCCAGGACAATAGAAGGTCGGGAATTGAGTTTATTAGAAGTAAGAGATACAAAAACCGACGTAGGCGAACTGCTGAAGAAAGAGTACAATTTAAATGAGGAAAGCCATCAAATTATTGTGGCATCGGTGGATGGAAATTCAGATAATACATCGGGTTTACTCTTATTCCGATTGCTAAAAAAAATGGAAAAGGATCGGAAAACCTATAAAAAAATAGACTCCGAACTAAAACGAAACAAACTCTCTCGCACCGAACGAAAGAAAATTAAGCGTTTAGTGATTCATGAAATTGTATTGAATCGAAAAATTGATCGATTAAACTACATGCAGAAGCTTTTTAAATACTGGCATGTTGCCCATTTGCC
>JAQBBZ010000083.1:0-17148 GCA_032125735.1 Labilibaculum sp. | reverse complement strand
GACTACAAACGGAAGCTTTCGGGTAAATCTCTATCTAAAAAGCGACACCGGAAAATTTGTCGTTCATCAACTACGAATCGAAAAGAACTAACAGAAAAGCGACTGTCTCAAATGAGATTTTAAGATTCTGTGATTTTAATATTTGAAAATATTCCCGAATAGGGATGCATATAAAAAGAGGCTGTTTCATAGTTATGAGACAGCCTCTTTTCTTTTTACAAAAACCAAATCTTCTAATTTTTTCATCAATTCAAATTTTAATCAGAGTAATCACAAGCAAACACACCTAAACCAAAAACAAAGGGGTATACCTAAGATATTTAGTCTTTTTAAATAACAACACCCCTTTTCAGATTAGGTTGTTTGTGAATTTTATACTATTTTTGAAGTCTGATCGTAATATTTGACGGACTACAATCCATAATCACACCAACCGGATTTTGTACATTTTATAAATCATTATTGTGATGAAAAACAGTAAAAAGTGGCTTTATGCCTTCTTGCTACTTATTGTAGTAGCAATTGTTGGAGTTTTTATACCTGGTGTCGAATTTGGTGTAAGCGATCCAAATATTGTTTCAGGAGATGTAGCATGGATGCTAACCTCAACCGCTCTAGTCCTCCTAATGACTCCCGGACTTGCATTCTTTTACGGAGGTATGGTTGATCCAAGAAATATCATATCAACCATTCTTCAAAGTTTTGTTGCGATGGGAATTGTGAGCATGATATGGATTACTGTTGGATTCAGCCTTGCTTTTGGTGATAGTATTGGCCCAGAAGGTTTTGGATTGGTTGGAAATCCACTCACCTACTTGATGTTTCAAAATGTAGGCGGCTATGCCAATCCCGCAATGGCGCCAACGATACCATTTGCTCTTTTTGCTCTTTTCCAGTTAAAATTTGCAATCATCACACCAGCCCTAATCACCGGGTCTTTTGCAGGAAGGGTAAGATTCCGGGCATACATGATTTTCATTAGTCTCTTCACCATATTTATATACGCACCACTTGCACACTGGACCTGGCATCCAAATGGTTTCCTTCGCAACATGGGCGTTTTAGATTTTGCCGGAGGAACCGTAGTTCACATGTCGGCTGGTTTTGCGGCTCTTGCCGGAGCTCTGTTTTTAGGCAAACGAACAAAATCAAAATACAACGAAAAACGCGCCAACATTCCATTCGTACTTCTTGGAGCTGGCATGCTTTGGTTTGGATGGTTTGGATTTAACGCAGGATCGGCTCTGGAAGCCTCATCAACAGCTGTATTAGCATTACTAAACACCAACACTGCATCAGCAGCCGCCATGCTAACCTGGATCTTCCTTGATGGCGCGAGAGGTCACAAACCTTCCGGACTTGGCGCGGCTATCGGTTTGGTTGTTGGACTTGTAGCCATCACACCTGCCGCAGGATTTGTAACTGTCGGTGCCTCTATCACAATTGGAGTTACTGCTGCAATAGTAAGTAATTACGCCATCACTTTACAAGGAAAAACATCACTCGATGATACCCTTGACGTATTTCCGGCTCACGGAATGGGAGGAATTACCGGAATGATTTTAACATCGGTATTTGCCAACGAAGTAGGAGTAATACACGGAGAATATAAAACATTTTTCATGCACCTACTGGCATTGGTGATTGTTGGAATCTTTACTTTCGGAGGATCATACATTTTATATTGGATCACTAATAAATTTGTACCACTAAGAGTTTCGGAATATTCTGAAGCAAAAGGTCTGGACATATCTCAACACGACGAATCCTATTCCTTTGCATACAAAGAATAAAGAAAAACATAAAAAAGTCCCGCAACCTTCGTTGCGGGACTACCCCATATAAAAAACCTGATCTTCTTTCGAATTTCAAAGCAAAAAACCCTTATTCGTAAGTATTTTTCACAAAACTCCGATAGACTTACATACAGTGAATGTACTCATTTACAATCGCCATAATCCGATCTACATTACCCAGAATTCGGTCATTTAACCCATTATCTTCATATAGTTTCAATTTCTTCACATCTGCATCAAGTCTTCCTTTTGGAAAAATACCATTTTGCTCGAAAATCTCTCTATACTCAAGCAAACAATCTGCACTCTCCCAACAACAAGTTGGCAATTGCTTCAAACTATTTAATTTCTCTTTATAATGCGGCGAAAAAATATCAACATCTGCATACAATTCCTCTGCCATCTGCAAACTATTCTCCATTTCCAATCCATGCTGCCCCGCAACAATCAATCCCGCCATTAAAGAATAAATATCCGCTGAACCATCAGGCACTCTAAACTCAAAAGTTTGTTTGCCCGAAAAATCTCTTGCATCATTTGGCTCTAAAGGATTCACACTTTTAATCATATCAGCAGCACCAACCCAACCAAGAGGTACACGCACTAAAACGGAACGATTCCGATCTCCCCAACATACGTAAGTTGGAGCCTCCTGATGCGGAACCAAACGCAAATAAGAAGTAGGGATTGTATTCCCAAAAGCTGTTAAAGCACCTGAAAGCTTCATGATACCAGCAATCATTTTTTTGGCTGTATCGCTTAGCTTACCATTTTCAATGCAAATATTTTCACCATCTTTCTCAACCAACATATGAATATGCAAGCCACTACCAGCCTTACCCACGGTAATTTTTGGCGCCCAACTTACCAATGCATTTTCGCGAGCGGCCAACATTCGCACAATCCATTTCGCCACAACCAACTGATCAACGGCATCTTCTGCCTCAACTGGCAAGAATTCAATTTCGTGTTGCTCATAACCATCATTGCCAGCAGAGAAATTACCAACCTCAGAGTGTCCGTACTTTATTTTACCTCCACATTGAGCAATCAACACCATTGCTTCACGCCTCAAGCTCTCCCACTTTGTAAAAGGCTGAGAACTATGATATCCTTTTTGATCAACATCTGGATATAATGTATGATTTGGACTTTTAATATAATATTCCAGTTCACCCATTGCCTTAAAAGTAAGGCCTGTGGATTTCTTGAAGGTATCATGTGCCTTTTTTAGAATATGCTCTGGAGCACTTTCCAATGGCTTTCCTTCGGCAGTATAAAATGAACAAAGAATATCCAAACAGGGAACTTCTGAAAATGGATTTACAAATGCTGTCTTAAATCTTGGAATCACATACAAATCACTTGAACCTGCTCCTATGTATGAAAATAAACTTGATCCATCAACACGCTCACCAGAAGACAGAATACTATCCAAATGGCTTTTGCCCGTAATAATAAAATTTAGCGTTTTTAGCTTTCCATCTTCAGCAACGTAACGAAAATTAATCATCTTAACTCCATTCTCTGCTATATATCGGATCAAATCATCTTTCGTGAACTCTCTACTTGGTTTTTGAAGGAATTGAACCAATTTATTTGGATCCATTAAATATTCATCCCTTGTCATAATGCGCCTGTTTTAATTTGTGTGTTGTTATCGTTAGTTATTGAGGGATAAAATAGCCGAGTTTCAATTGAATTTCCTAACAGAAACAGGTATTTAGAAACGCGACCAAACAAAGATGAAAAACCCAACAAAACCAACACGCACAGACGATTCAAACCTCTTTATCACTCCATCCAGAAACTGTTATACAGCAGATTTCTGAAAACGTTTTCGGGGCACAAAAACCTAATTTTTCATACCACCCCCTTAATTGAATACACTCGCTCAAATTAAGATTCATTTTTACTCCCTCTACTCCCTCAATTGATCTAGTCATAATCCGAAAGAAAAAGCTTACACTCTAAAATACCCCATTTTCAAGCACCCACACCCCAAAACGTCATTTTTCAACACGAAGGGGGTGTGGTTTTGCATTTTTACAGACTTAATTAGGTCTTTTTATGCAACCACACCCCTGTATTTTTATAATTTATAAAACCAGCCCATTTCGGTACTGTTAAACAAATTCAGTATCTTCTAATATTTTAATTAAAATCTGACAGATATATGTATTCCAGAAGGAACATTTACTAATCTAAAACCACTCCCAGCTTTTACAAAACAAATATTTCCATTAGTATAATACTCTCCTCCCTGATGTGAAACCCTTTGGCAATTCTCAGGCACATAAGAGAAATACAACGAATTTGGTGCATCAACCAGAACGTATCCAACTTCAGGATAGAATCTGTAATAATCTCCATCTGAGAAATAGTAATCTCCATAAGAGTGTCTTATTACAATTGGAGCAGTGGCAAATCTTATAACTACATTTCCGTAACGATCGTGTCGATAACAATTGTGGCCGTGATCATTGTTGTAATGTCTGTACGAATTTTGAGCATGAACAGATTTTGGATATTTATAGCCTCTGTAACGATCTCCCGAATAATGATATGATTTATGAGTATTCGATCCCTGATTGTGATTACTATATTTCTTAGAATCAGAAGCATTCGAATGTTTGCCGTGATTTGAATTACCCTTCTCATATCGATTTTTCTGAGAATAAGCACGTTGATTTTTAGAACTACTATTCTTTTGACGATCTGTTTGACTAGAGTAATTACTCTTATTGTGTTTTTCCTTTTTATCAGACTCTCTTAATCGAGTTGATTTAGTAGGCTCTTCATAACGAGTCTTCTCATTTTGTTGAGATCTGCGTTGAGCTGAAACACTTGACGTAGAAACCGCGATAGCTGAAACCAATACGATACTGGCTGTCAACTTATATAACATAGACTTTCTCATGGCATTTAATTTTAAATGTTGAAGCCGAATAAACAGTTTGCGTAAAATACAATTCAAATCTTCTTTCACACTCTTGAATGGCTTTTCAATATTGTCATCCTATGGTGGGGACGAATCTTATAAAAATCAAGTACCGGTATACTTTGACTGGATAAGAGCAAAGCCCGTGCCAAAAAATAAAAAAGCATCAATCCCTAATGAAATTGGTGCTTTCAGCCATCTTAAACTTTTTAAATATCAAATTGTGGGTAATATACCGACACATAATCAAAGGACTTGTAGAAACGAAGTACACTAAAAGCGCATTTTGATTAGTAATCGGTATTAATTCATATTAATTGTCTCGTTAATCTGATGTCTTTTTGAAGCTCTATCGGTAAAACTTCGTTTATCCGGTCGAATTAAAACCCGCAGCGATTGATCCGAAGTCCAATAATTCCAAACCCAATTAACCAAAATAAAGAATCGGTTCTTTACACCTACAATCGCCATTAAATGAACAAATAACCAAAGTATCCATGCTAAAAACCCTTGCAATTTAATTCCTGGCAAATCAGCGACAGCTAAATTCTTGCCAATTGTTGCCAATGATCCCCTATCCTTATAATGAAATGCTTTCATTTCTTTGCCATTCTGGATATTTATAAGATTTTTACCCAAAACTGCCGCCTGCTGCAAACCAACTTGTGCAACCTGAGGGTGGCCATTCTGATATTCCCCCTCTTTTTGCAAAGCCAAATCGCCCAAAGCATACACATTATTTAAACCACTTAGCTTATTAAACAAGTCAACACGAAGTCTGCCTCCGCGGGTTGCGGCAATCTCCGAAATTCCTTTAATTGGCTTCGCGACAACCCCCGCAGCCCAAACCAAAGCGTAGGAGTAAAACTCCTCACCATCAGCCAAACTAATTTTGAGTCCGTCGTAATCGGCAACCCGGGCTTCGGTTTTAACAATCACACCCAATTTCTCTAAGTAGATTTTCGCTTTCGCAGATGCTTTCTCCGACATACCACTCAACAGCCTATCTGATGCTTCGAATAAATACACATTCATCAATGAAAAATCAAGCTCAGGATAATCCTTTGGCAAAATCTCATTTTTCATTTCGGCCAAAGCTCCCGCCAGTTCGACTCCGGTTGGACCACCGCCCACCAAAACAATATTCATATAATTGGCTGCCTTTTTCGGATCTGATTCATTCAATGCCTTTTCGTAATTCCGAAGAATTGAATTGCGCAAAAATATTGCTTCAGACACCGATTTCATGGGAATGCCAAACTCCTCGATATTCTTATTCCCAAAATAATTGGTATCAACACCAGTGGCTAAAACCAAATGATCGTATTTTAAAGAGCCCAAACTGGTATAGATCTCCTGCAGATTCGGATTCACCTCCAACAATTCGGCCATTCGAAAATGTACATTTTTTCGTTTCTGGAAAATCTTTCGCAAGGGAAAAGCAATCGAACTTGGCTCCAAACCAGAGGTTGCCACCTGATAAAACAAAGGCTGAAACTGATGAAAATTATTCTTATCAATTAAAACCACCTGATATTTCGTTTTCACCAATTGGCGGGCAAGCTTTAAACCTGCAAAACCGCCACCAATGATTACAATTCTAGTTTTTCCGTTTTCGGGTATGTGTTTTATGGTATCCATTTCTATTTTACTATCGGTAAATCGTTCAATATCTGCCTTAAACCCTTCTTTTAAGATTTAAGACTCTTTTATCCGATACAAATTAAAGAATTAATTCTCTAACAATCTAACACAGCTAAATATTCAACCGATTGCAAACAAAAATATATTTTACGAACGAGTTAAAACCTATTTGCAGGGATCAAAAAATCTGCGGAAAGCTCTTATTTTCCGACCACAGTCAAAAGAATGATCTCTTTCACTTCTTCGGAATTTTTCGATAATCAACTCTTGCAATATCTTGCTTCAATCGCTTACTGGGACGAAAAGCAATCGTACTCTTCTTAATCCGATGTCGCGTTACCAGTTCTTCCGAATCTACCCCTTCTGCCGAAATATGAAGAGAAAATGTACCCAAATCTCCCAATTCAACACTCCTGTTATCTTTCAGCAAGAGAGGAATTAACTGAGTAAATGCCTCTAAAACTCCCACCACATCCGATCTATTAAAAGAGGACATGTCCGAAATCCGTTCTGCTATATCCCTTAAATTTTCCTTCCGTCGATTAGCTACCCGGGGATAATACATTTCAGTTTTACCATTTTTACTCAATGGCGTTTTTATTTTTACTGCTTTATAGAAGACTGCCATATGCCGATATTTTGAATTGTTCCTTACTACAAGTTGATTCCTTTCTAATAAGAATCTCTAACTTACATCTACAAGTTAATCATTTTTGATGTACATGAAAAATATATTTAATGTACATTAAAGTCTAGTTTTATGTACATTAAACTTATATCCTGTTAGCAGAAGAAGATCAAGTGAACGCGTGGAGAATGTTGAATGTCCCGTACAAAATGATCAAGCAATAGGCACACAACAAAAAATGCCGTCCCAAATGAATGAAACGGCATTTATACGATGTAATCTGCGGCAATCATAAAAAATCACTACAGCCCGACTAAATAATGAGCATGCAACGCAAAGAACTCTTTTCACTTGTTTTTACACTGTATCGCCACCTACGGGGCTCTTTTTGTTGATTGTCTGTCAGCTACCATATTCTAGCTCCTCTGGAGCTGTTCAAAATCCCGTAGGGATGTTAGTATGGTAGTAGTCAATTAATATCAAAATAAGAAGTGCTGTAAGCACGAAAGAAAATAATATAATGGCAAATTTATCCAGTTAGTAATGATAAAAAATCATGATCATCTGCGTCTTTTAATTCTTTTGATAGTCATTTTGGTAAAAATGTTTAAGTTGTTTTGTTTCGCGAAGATAAGAAAATCGAATTATGAGTTAGGAATTATAAATTGGGTTAACTGGATATAAAAATGCTACTCCGAATAAAATGATCATATTATTTTATCCCTCAACTTCTATTACTAATTAAAAAGAATACATTTATATTCGGAAATTCATCTTCTTAATAACACTTAGAATGAAAAATATCGAACTTTTTAATGATCCCTTTTTTGATCTACCTAAAAAAAATTCCAGCCTACCTTTTTTAGATTACTTATCTTCTAATTTTTCCGAATACTTAAAACGCATCAATTATTTCGAAGGTGAAATTAAAACTATTGTCGAGAAAAATAAAGCGAATCTAGAAGAGCTTTGTTCATGCATATTCGAGTCCTCTAACTTATACTTAGAAGGTAAGACATTCGATGCGTACCATGCATTATCAAAAGGATTAGATAATGTTAAGGACAGTTTGCTTTTCCCAAAGGAAAATAGAATAATGCTATTGAATAGTTCCGTGAAAAACTTTTATAAACTTCGAGAATCACATATAAGAATCTCTAAACAGGAGGATATTTTCCACATTCCTTTTGAGAGAAAGCATTTGGTATCAACCAATCGATACAGTATTCCAGGAGTTCCATGTGTTTACTTAGGCAATTCAATACATACATGTTGGAACGAATTACGATCCCCTAAAATAAAATACTTATATACTGCTAGATATGAGATAGATTTTAACACCATAAATCTATTAGATATATCCATGACCAATAAAACCATTTTCAATCTTAACAAAGCTATGAGTGAAAAAGGCATGAATAAAAAATATGTTTTTTTAGAACAAGCACTCCTAAACTGGCCACTGGCATTTGCATGCTCTATCCAAACAAAATATCCTAATGCAAATTTTAAAGAAGAGTATATTATTCCGCAGATGTTGATGCAATGGTGTAAAACAACATTAGATGTAGATGGAGTAAAATATCTATCTACGATAGAAGGGAGTGAAAAATATAAGAATCTCAGATCAAATTTAGAAAATATCGCCATACCGATTAAATCAATCAGTAATAAAGGATACTGTCAGGAAATAGCCAAACTTTTTCAATGCACAAAACCGGTCAATATATTTTCACTAAAACACATGAGAAAAAAAGAACTTTCAGAATCAGAAATGAAACTTTGGCTTGAAAAAGATAATGGAAGTGTTTCCAATTATTTTCTCCGAAGTATGGTAGCCAAAAAACATAAGTTTACTTTATTTGATAGAGTGGAGGTAGAATTAAATAAGTTGCCAACAGAAATACCAATAAACTAAATAAACAAAAATGCCGTTTCAAATAAATGAAACGGCATTGATATATAAGAGTGTATCTCTTTTACTTCATACTGGCAATGCGCTCTTCTAAAACTTTAATTTTAGCTTCGGCATCAGCCATTTTCTTTTTCTCGATTTCGATCACATTAGCCGGTGCATTGTTTACAAAACGCTCGTTGCTCATTTTCTTTTGAACCGAAGTAAGGAAGCCTTTGGTATATTTCAACTCCTCTTCCATTTTCTTCAATTCTTCCTCAACATCGACCAAGTCGCCCAAAGGAATAAAATATTCAACTGCATTTACAATGAACGACATTGCTCCTGTCATTTCTCCGTTTGCAATAGTAATATCGGTAAGGTTACACATTTTAGCCACCACACAATCGAAAGAAGCATCGTAATTGTCTCCCTTCAATTTGTAATTCATTTCTAAAACTTCCTTAAAAGCGATGTTCTTTTGCTTGCGGATATTACGAACAGCCACAATCACTTCTTTCACCTGCTCGAATTTCTGCAACAATTCTGAGCTGTACGATTCCGGCTTTGGCATCACTGAAACCATAATGCTCTCCTCATCGGAACGATCGGCTAGTAATTGCCAGATTTCCTCGGTTAAGAAAGGCATAAATGGGTGTAACAACTGCATCAATTTTTCGAAAAGAGCGACCGTTGAATCGAAAGTTTTACGATCGATTGGCTGCTGATAGGCAGGCTTCACCATTTCCAAATACCATGATGAAAACTCATCGCGGAACAAGGTATAAACAGTCATTAATGCTTCGCTGATGCGATATTGCTTGAACTGCTCATCCAACTGCTCCATGGTGTTGTTTAAACGCGCATGGAAAACCTCTGTTGCCAGTCGGGCATATTCAGGCTGCTCAATATCGGCAACTTCCCAACCTTTTACCAAACGGAATGCATTCCAGATTTTAGTGGTAAAGTTACGTCCTTGTTCCGGTAAGTTTTCGTTGAAAAGCAAATCGCCTCCGGCAGGAGAACAAAGTAACATTCCAACACGAACTCCGTCGGCACCATATTTAGCAATCAGGTCTAACGGATCGGGTGAGTTGCCTAATGATTTTGACATTTTACGACCTTGTTCATCGCGAACAATGCCCGTTAAATAAACATTAGAAAATGGCATTTCGCCACGATACTCGTATCCTGCAATTACCATACGGGCAATCCAGAAGAACAAAATATCTGGTCCGGAAACCAAATCGTTGGTTGGGTAATAGTATTTGATTTCCTCATTTTCAGGATTACGAATACCATCGAAAACCGATAGAGGCCACAACCATGATGAGAACCATGTATCCAATACATCCTCATCCTGACGTAAATCTTCTGCTTGATGTATTTTTCCTGTTTTAGCGTTTGCTTCAACAAGAGCTTCTTCAATTGATTTAGCAACTACAAATCCGCCTTCAGGCAAATAGTAAACCGGAATACGCTGTCCCCACCACAACTGACGGGAAATACACCAATCCTTTACATTCTCCATCCAATGACGGTAGGTGTTCTTGAATTTTGGAGGATGCAATTTAATATCGTCGTTCATAACATGCTCGAGAGCCGGCTTCGCCAATTCCTTCATGTTGAGGAACCACTGCATACTCAACTTAGGCTCGATTACAGCATCAGTACGTTCCGAGAAACCTACTTTGTTCACGTAATCTTCCACCTTCACCAAGTTGCCTGCTTTCTCCAAATCAGACATGATCAAATCACGAACTTCGAAACGATCTTTACCAATGTAAAGCTGCGCAGCCTCACTCATGGTACCGTTATCGTTAAAAATATCAATCGACTCTAAATTGTGACGATCTCCAATTTCGTAATCATTTATATCATGAGCCGGTGTAATTTTTAAAGCACCGGTACCAAATTCTATATCTACATACTCATCCTCGATAATCGGAATGGAGCGGTTCACCAAAGGAACAATACAACGCTTGCCTCTTAAATGAGCAAAACGTTCGTCGTTTGGATTGATACAAACTGCGGTATCACCCAAAATTGTTTCGGGACGGGTGGTTGCAATGGTAATGTATTCATCGCTTTCTTCAATCTGATATCGTAAATAGTACAATTTCGATTGTAATTCTTTATAGATTACCTCCTCGTCGGAAACGGCTGTTTGTGCAGATGGATCCCAATTCACCATACGAACACCACGATATACCTTTTCCTTTTTATATAAATCGATAAAAACATCAATTACCGATTCGTAAAGAGATTCGTCCATGGTAAAAGCTGTACGCTCCCAATCACAGGAAGCACCCAGTTTTTTCAGCTGCTCCAAAATAATTCCACCATGTTTCTCTTTCCACTCCCAGGCATGCGCCATAAACTCTTCACGAGTAATGTCTTCTTTAGAAATGCCTTCCTGCCTTAGTTTGTTTACAACTTTTGCTTCGGTTGCAATAGATGCATGATCGGTACCTGGCACCCAACAGACATTTTTTCCCTGCAATCGGGCTCTACGCACCAATACATCTTGAATTGTATTGTTTAGCATATGGCCCATGTGTAACACTCCGGTGACGTTTGGCGGAGGGATAACAATTGTATACGCCTCTCTCTCATCAGGTACAGAGTGGAAGAATCCTTTATCCATCCAATACTTATACCATTTGTCCTCCGATTCTGCAGGATTGTACTTTGTTGGGATTTCCATGTGTTTAACTAAAATTTAAAAATCGATACTACTAAAAAAATTTGGCTCAAAATTAAGAAAATCTGAGCGATAAATCTCCAACAAAAAGCAACAATCTGTATGAAAGCGTTCTGTAATACCGATTTATTCTGATTTTAAAATGATACAGGCTGTTTACCTTAGATTTGGCTGAAAATACGAAACGACCAATTTGGATTTAAATCATTGGCTTGATGACTAAAACTCAGATTTTTAATAGGATGCCGAAAAGCAATAAAAATCATTTTTTTTACATCGAATTTTATCTACTTTTGGCCAACAGAAAACTTGATTCATCAAAATACAAAAACACCTAACAAATGCCAAAAATATCAGACAAAGGAAGATTAATGCCTGAGTCACCAATTCGTAAATTGGTTCCTTACGCAGAAGCGGCTCGTGCTGCTGGAAAGAAAGTATATCCTTTAAACATTGGTCAGCCAGATATTAAAACACCTGAAGTTGCCATGGAAGCAATTAGAAATTGTACCGACAAGGTGATTGAGTATTCTCATTCGGCTGGTAATATTTCTTATCGCAAAAAATTGGCTAAATACTATCAGAACATTGGAATTAATGTTGACGAAAATGAAATGTTGATTACTACCGGTGGATCGGAAGCAATTACATTCGCGTTGATGACATGTATGAATCCGGGTGATGAAATTTTGATTCCAGAGCCATTTTATGCAAACTACAATGGTTTCGCAGTAGCTGCTGGAGTTGTGGTAAAACCAATTACATCGAGCATCGAAAATGATTTTGCATTGCCTGCAATTGAAGAATTCGAAAAATTAATGACTCCAAAAACCAAAGGAATTGTTATTTGTAATCCAAACAACCCAACTGGTTACTTGTACTCGAAAGAGGAATTGAACCAATTGCGTGAGTTGATCATCAAGCACGACTTATTCCTTTTCTCGGACGAAGTTTACCGCGAATTTTGCTACGATGGCGAAGAGCATTTCTCAGCGATGAAGTTGGAAGGCTTGGAGCAAAATGTGATCCTGATCGATTCTGTTTCGAAGCGTTACAGCGAATGTGGTGTTCGTATTGGCGCTATGATTACCAAAAACAAAGAAGTAATTACTACGGCTTTAAAATTTGCTCAGGCTCGTTTGTGTCCTCCTGCTTTTGGACAGATTGCTGCCGAAGCTTCTTTAGAAACGCCAGCTGAATACTTCACCGAAGTATACAACGAATACATCGAGCGTCGTAACTTTACGGTTGCTGCTTTAAACAAAATGGAAGGTGTTTATTGTCCAACACCAAAAGGTGCTTTCTACACAGTAGTTAGACTTCCAATTGACGATTCAGATAAATTTGCTCAGTGGATTTTGGAAGATTTCGAATACAAAAACCAAACTGTAATGGTTGCTCCTGCTACCGGATTTTATGCCACAAAAGGATTAGGTAAAAACGAAGTTCGTATTGCATACGTTCTAAAACTGGAAGATTTGGCTAACGCAATGGAAACTCTTGCCGAAGCATTGAAGGTTTATCCAGGAAGAACGATTTAATAGGTAAGGATAAAGCTAAAAGGCTTTACTAAATAGATAAAGAAACGGCTCCAAAATTGGAGCCGTTTTTTTATTTTATATCAAATCGCAGGCATCTGCCGGCATCCAGTGTTTGTCTTTTCCATCCCATTTCACATTGCAGCCAATTGGGTTGGTTACCGGAACAGAGATTTCTTTTCCTGCCAAATATTCGTCTATAGCTCTTTCCAGATCTCTGGTAGTAACTTTGGACGTGTCTTTGGGATTATCGACTGCTCTGCCTGTATAAATTAACTTGCGCGCTTCATTAAACAGATAAAAATGAGGAGTTCTTAATGCTCCATAACTCATTGCAACTTCCTGAGTTTCGTCGTACAAATAAATCCATGGAAAATCATTCTCTTCCATTCGTGTTACCATATGATCGTAATCATCTTCCTCGTAAGTATGTGCAGAATTAGAATTAATTCCCACAAATTCGACTCCATTTGGGATGTATTTGTCAGCAATCACTCTGGTATCTTCATCGGAACCAATAACATACGGACAATGATTGCAAGTAAAGAAAACCACTAACAATTTAGATGACTTAAAATCATTTAATTTATAACGAATTCCATCGGTAGCTATCAGATCAAAATTCGGAGCTTTATCATTAATTTGTAAGGTAAATGCCATTTTCATTATTTTTATTTATTGAACTCTCTTTTAAATTTAAAAGATTATTTTGAGAAAATCTAAATTAATTTCAAACTTTTCTGTAGTTGATTCCCGCCTGCAAACCAAAAAATCCAACATGAATCAGCATATATTTCTCAAATTTCTATTTTATAAACTGACTCTCGTCAAAGAGGATATAAATCCAATCACAAATAAAAGAATTTCTCAGAAAAAGGACATCGGATTTGCAACTTTAGTTGATACAAGTTTCCTTTCACTCCGGTGCGTCCGTTTCTCTTTCTTCTTACTCCTTGGTAAAATCAGGATAAATCAGGTACTTAGCACGAATTAGCATAAAATCTTTGCGATCCTTTTCCCAAGTTCTTCTAATTTCGTCTTCCGATAAAGAGTTTTCAATTTGAGTTCTCAGATTTGCAGTTCCTGCAAGCTTCTCAAAAAAAGAATTAAAAAAGTCAGGTTCAGCTTTCAATTCGCGATAAGCATTTAATAAAAAAGACAGATCCAATTTTTCTTTTTTGCGAAAATTGGCTGCATTTATTTTCCGTAAATCGTAGCCAATGCATTTTTCACCCTTAAACTTGGGATATTTACTTGCACCTGGAATGCTTTGTGGCGTAAACTCAAAATCGCCATGGATAAAAGCAGGATGCCCATAAGTTTGAAAGGGATAATCTGTTCCACGACCAGCGCTTACAACAGTTCCTTCGAAAAAACACAGGGATGGATATAAGGTAAGCGACAAGTGATTTGGCAAATTGGGTGAAGGCTTTACAGGCAGTATGTATGAATTATCACGATTCCAATTTTTACACGGAACAACCATTAATTCGCATTGCGCTTTATTCTTCAACCATTTTTCCCCGTTAATCATTTTGGCATATTCACCTATCGACATGCCATAAACTACTGGCACGGGGTGCATTCCAACAAAGGATGCGTATTTCATATCCAGAACAGGACCATCTACATAATGTCCGTTGGGATTTGGACGATCGAGAACAATCACCAGTTTCCCTTGCTCTGCACAAGCTTCCATCACATAGTGCAGAGTTGAGATATAGGTATAGAAACGAACACCTACATCCTGAATATCAAAAAGAACCACATCGATATCTTTCAAATCGTCAGCCGAAGGTTTAAAATGCTTCCCATACAAGGAAACAATTGGCAATCCGGTTTTCACATCTAAGCCATTGGTAATTTTTTCTCCGGCGTCGGCATCCCCTCTAAAGCCATGTTCGGGGCTAAATATTTTGGCAATATGAATATCCTTTGCCAACAAAACATCAACCAAATGTTCCCCGTTCACCAAGGAAGACTGATTGGCAACAACAGCTAGCTTCTTGGCTTTCAAAAGAGGAATATATTCCGCAAAATTTTCGGCTCCGGTTAGTAAGCTTTCTGATTGTTTTTGTGCACAAGATATTACACTTACTGCAAATAGAAAGTAGGAACACAGCAGGCAATATTTTATCAATTGTTTTATTTTTTTCATTTAACTAATTTTTCTCATCTGTAAACCCGAAATTACTACTTTTGTATTAATTCTGTATAAACAATAGATTGTTAGATTTTAAATAGGAGACATTTGGTTGATTTACAAGCCTCAAAACGATCGTAACATTTTCACCATCGTCACCCATAAAATCATGCTAAAAATTAAATACTAGCACTACAAATAACGAACCGCACTAATAAATCTCAATTTGAACTTAGAACTTTTTATAGCTAAGAGAATCACCCTCAACAATAAGGGCGAAGGAAATATATCTCATCCTATTATCAGCATTGCCAAAATAAGTATTACTCTTGGTGTATCGGTGATGATATTGGCTGTAGCTATTGTTACCGGGTTTAAATCTGAAATCACCAACAAGGTTATTGGTTTTGGTTCGCATATCCAAATTACAAATTACGACAACAACTCGTCTTTTGAAACTCAACCCATCGAAAAAAACACAATATCAATAGCTGGCATTGAAAATATTCCCGGAGTTTTGCATATACAATCTTTTGCAACCAAGCCTGGTATCCTTAAAACGAAATCGGATATACAAGGAATTGTTTTAAATGGAATTGGCAAAGATTACGATTGGAGCTTTTTTAATAAGCATTTGGTTGAAGGCAAAACGATTCAACTTAGCGATAGCACTAAAAGCAATGACATTCTGATTTCGGAGAAGCTCTCGAGTCTTCTTCGGTTAAGTGTTGGAGACAAATTAGCCGTTTATTTTATTCAACAGCCCCCCAGAGTGAGAAGTTTTACCGTTGCCGGGATTTACAATACCGGAATGGATGAATTCGACAAACTATTCCTTATCTGCGACATACAACACATTCAGAAACTAAATGATTGGAGCGAAAATCAGGTTAGCGGATATGAGATCTTCATTGAAAATTTTGATGACATTGACCTTATAGAACAGCAGGTGAAAGGTATTACAGCTACCTCATTTACCGATGATGGCGCGGGCTTAAAAGTAAGAAGCATTTTGAGTAAATACCCTCAAATATTTAGCTGGTTAGATATGCTGGATATGAACGTATGGATCATATTAAGCTTAATGATATTGGTTGCTGGCTTTAATATGGTTTCTGGTCTTTTGATTATTATTCTGGAAAAGACCAACATGATTGGGATTTTAAAAGCCTTAGGAACCGAAAACTGGTCGATTCGTAAAATATTTCTGTACCAATCGGCCATGCTTATTGGCAAAGGTATGTTGTGGGGAAATATTATCGGAATCTCAATTTGTTTACTTCAATACTATTTTGAGATAATTCCACTGGATCCAACGGATTACTATGTAGATACAGTACCCATCAATCTTAAAATCAGTCACCTTATTCTTCTGAACATTGGAAGTTTAATCGTAACCGTTTCGATGTTGCTGGTTCCATCCTATTTAATTACCAAAATAACTCCTGCAAAGGCGATCAAGTTTGATTAATTAAAATTGCTCCTTTACTTTTTCGTTGAAGCCATTTCGGGCTTGCAAATTACTGAGCTTTGTTTGCCTCCGCTTTCACCGGAGCTTATTCTGCTTTGCATCCTTCGTACTTCTTTTGGCATTATTCTTTGTTGCCACCCAAAAGACGAATTACCTCTTTCAAGGTTTTATTTTCAGTAGTCAGTTTTTCGATTTGAGGATTAACCGGGTTTGATACATTGAGTGCATCGGCTGCAATTCTAAAAAAATTCACTTGAAGTATCCCGCAAATCTGAGCCAGCCGATCGGTTTGAATGCTTGGCTTTTTTAATGTATTGTAGGTGGCATTTAAACTTAAACCGAGCTTTTTAGCCATAGCAGATATGCTTACATCCTGCTTTTTCATTTCT
>JAQBBZ010000082.1:0-3045 GCA_032125735.1 Labilibaculum sp. | reverse complement strand
TGAGGAATTACTTCAAAAAAACAACTAGTTAATTATGCTGTACTTCCTTCTTTGGATCTCTCTTTTATTGCCTGCCCAAGATCAGATTCAGATCAATCAAATTCATGATTTTATTTCTGTTGATCATCTAGGTAATATATTTGTCGTGAATAATTCTGAACTAATTAAATTCAATTCGCAAGGAGAAAGGCTTACCGTTTTTTCAAGTTCTATGCTGGGTTCTATATCATCTATTGATGTAACAAATCCTCTTCGAATTCTGGTTTTTTACACTGATTTTAATCAAATTTTGTTCCTTGATCGTAATCTTGCTGAAATTGGAAATGAAATTGATTTGTATGAATACTCTGATAATGAAACAGAATTAGTTTGCTCTTCGTCCAATGGCAGATTTTGGATCTATAATCGCAATGATAATCAAGCAACTCTAATTTCAGAAAACGGAAAGAAAATAAATCAAAGCATATTACTGAACTCTTTTTACGAAGACCGAACTCCATCTAAATTGTTGGAGTACAACAATGACTTATACCTTCTTTATCCAGAACTAGGGATTCTGAATTTGGATCGCAATGGTCAGTTCAAGAAAAAGATTACCATAACTGGTATTAAAGATTTTCAAATATCCCAAAACAATCTTCATTATACAATTGATACTGGTGTTTTCTCTTTAAAATCATTAGAACAAGAAGACAAACTAATCTACAAATTCGAGAACTTACCTGAAGGAAAATACATCATTCGTAACAACAATTTGTACATTTCTAATAAAAAATCAATATCAATAAAAACAGTAAAGCTCTGATTAAAAATCAGCTACAATTTATTGATAATTTCCCCAATTGAATTCCTGAAAAATATTCTTATTTTTAGTTGCCTTTTTTACACAAAGTAAACATAAATATGCACATTGCTGTTGCAGGAAATATTGGAGCTGGTAAAACTACACTAGCAGGATTATTAGCAAAACACTACGGATGGGAAGCTCATTTCGAAGATGTTGATGAAAATCCATATTTGAATGATTTTTACGATGACATGAAACGATGGTCATTCGCTTTACAAATTCATTTTTTGAATAGTCGCTTCAATCAGGTTATGTCCTTGCGGAAATCTGGTAAAGATATTATTCAAGATAGGACTGTATACGAGGATGCTTATATTTTTGCGCCTAATTTGGAGTCAATGAATTTAATGCCACGAAGAGATTTTGACAACTATCTGTCTCTTTTCAATATAATGAGCGCTTTGGTGCAACCACCTGACCTCCTAATCTATTTAAGAGCCTCAATCCCAACCCTGGTAAATCATATTCAAGAACGTGGTCGTGATTATGAGGAAACCATTCGCTTAGACTATCTGAAGCGTTTAAACGAGCGCTATGAAGCATGGATTTCGGGCTATAAAAATGGAAAACTACTGATTATTGATGTGGATAACATTAATTTTCTGAAAAACCCTAAAGATTTGAGTGCGGTAATCAACAAAATTGATGCTCAGCTAAACGGACTCTTCTAAAAATGAGCTATGAATGGTTAATTATGAGTAAAAACTACCTAGCTTATAATTTCTATTCTTAATTTATAATTCAAAACTGATAATTCTTTCAAATTATGCATATCGCAATAGCTGGAAACATTGGCTCTGGTAAAACAACACTTACCGAATTACTTGCAAAACAATACGGATGGGAAGCTCATTATGAAGATGTTGACGAAAATCCATACTTAAATGATTTTTACGATGACATGAAAAGATGGTCGTTCAATCTTCAAATTTACTTTCTAAAAAGTCGATTCAACCAAATTATGGAAATCCGTAAAGCCGGAAAAAATGTAATTCAGGATCGTACGATTTATGAAGATGCCATGATTTTCGCACCAAATTTATTCGATATGGGGCTCATGTCGCAACGCGATTTTAAAAACTACAATAACCTTTTCGAATTAATGGGATCAATGGTTCAAGCTCCAGATTTGCTAATTTATTTGCGATCATCTGTTCCTACATTGGTAAATCAAATTCAGAAAAGAGGCCGCAATTACGAAGAAACCATTCGCTTGGATTATTTGAAAAATTTGAATACCCGATACGAAGGCTGGATTCAAAATTACAATCGAGGGAAACTACTAATTATAGATGCCGACAATCTTAATTTTCTTGATAATCCTGAAGATTTAAACGGTATTGTTGATAAAATAGAAGCTCAAATTCACGGTTTGTTTTAAAAACGATAAAACAGACCCATTGATAATTCAGGAAGAGAGATCTTATCAAATCCAAGAAAATATGGATAAGACTCTCCATTTTCATCTTTTGCCGTAACAGTTTCGGGAAAATCAGGAATATAGGTGTATCTCAGATTCATGTCGAAACTCCAGGTACTCGATAAATGATACAAAAAGCCAATTATTGGGGTCAGACCAACTTTATTTTCTTTAACTGTTCTTTTTTGATTTACAGCCCCCCCTGATGTAGAAATAAAACTAATGCTATTTTGATAATAAAAATAACCAAAAGCAAGGGATGCATAGGGGCGGAAATCCCGATCCCAACTATCAAAATAGTAAGAACCCTTAACTTGGGCGGATGCTATGTTGTAATTTACATCATAATTGCCAAAATGATTGCCATTCCAAAATTTATCCTGTCCCAGCAAGCTATATCCAATCTCGGCACCAACTCCTAATTTCTTATTTAACATCATTTGTCCGGCTACTCTGAATGAGGGGCCGCCTTTTGCCTGATTACCAAAATCTCCCAGCGGATATTGATATCCGACAGAAGCTCCAAGTAGAAACTTACCATCCTTATAATACTGAGCATTGCCTACAAGACAAAAACACATTGCTATCAGTAAAAATATAACAGATTTAAACTTCATCGATTCTATTTTTGAATTTATCAGCTACTAAAATACAAAAAAATGGGAACCGCATTGGCTCCCATTTTATATTTAGTTTGAATAAATTTATTCAATTACTTTTAATTCTTTTCCAACCTTAATGAAGGCAGCAAGAGCTTTATCCAAATGCTCTTTTGTAT
>JAQBBZ010000081.1:0-7109 GCA_032125735.1 Labilibaculum sp. | reverse complement strand
CGACCAATTCGCTTCCAGTTGCAATAGTTGCAACCTTTGGCTGTCTGTAAACAACAGGATTTGCACATCCTACACTTGCCAAAACAGAAATGTGCTGTGCTTTTAATCGTGTTCCTTTTTTCAGAACTATCTCATTTTCTAAAATATCTTCTCCTTTAAGGCAAATGTTCGATTTTGTTTTTTCTTTGGTGAAACGAATGTGATTGTCATTAATTTGTTCGGTATGCTCAATCATGATTACTGTATCTGCACCTTCAGGAACCATTGCACCAGTCATTATTTTAGAACATTGATTGATCCCAACGATTTTGGTAGGGGCAGAACCTGCTGCAATCACCTCCAATACTTCAAGATTATTAGCTAAATCTGATTGTTTGCAAGCATATCCATCCATGGCTGATTTATTAAAGGGAGGAAGAGACATGTCAGAAAGTACATCTTCTGCAATCACTCGATTCAAACAATCAGCCAGATTGATAATTTCTGTATCTAATTTTTTAGTGGCATGTTTTACTGTTTTTAATGCCTCGTGAAACGTAATCATATTATTAGTTTTTTATTTTCCATTCATTATTGGTAAAAGCAATGTTTTCTGCAGTAAAATTGAAATCCTCACCATTAAATTCAATCCATTTATCTGCTAATTTCTGATAACCAATAGCTCTGGGTTTTATGTTGTTGTTTTTTTCTTTGTTGATCATTAAAAAAAGACCTGGCTCAATTAAATCTCTCAAGCCACCCGATTCACAAATTACGGGTGTTTCCACCGTAACTATTTTCTCGAAATAGGAGAGTACCTCAGGCAAATGGTCATCTTTAGCCTGTACGTAATATACCTTTTTGCTTCCTGCCCGAAACAAGCGATTGCTATCCTTACTGCCTGATTTATTATTTTCCTTCGCAATTACAAAATCTTCAGTTTCGCTTACAATTTCCAATTCCTTGCTTAATTCATGAAAGTGAGGAGATATTTTAATGCAAACCAGCTCATTTTTACATGCCAATTGTTCAATCAATCGACATGCAAATAAGGTTTTCCCAACATTTCTGCCAGTTCCCGCAATTAATAATATATTCCTTTTAATACTTCTCATTTCTTAAATATAAGAAACCTCCAATTCAATTCAGAATCGGAGGCTTACGTATTTAGTCATGATAGCCTGTAAATTGCTAAGGCAAAGTACAATTACTTAACTATCGGTATTGTCTAAATCACAAAAACACTCCTTTCCAATTTGTAGGGTCTTAGCCCAGCGGGAGGCAAATTCGTTTCCAAATTTACCCATCGGTTTATAATTCGTACCCTTTGCAAGGGCTTAGAAATTGTAAACTCGGAGATTACTTTATTACAGGGGTAAAGATATTAATATTAATGAATCTATAAATGTGTATGTGTGAAGATTTGAAAAATGAGATTTAAGTCTATGGATCCATTAATAATGACGTTCTTCTGGAAAGCCTATGATCTTTAGGCTCTAAAATGGAAACGATTGTGTTATTTGTTCAGAAAGGATTTAGATTTAATCTGTAATTTATAATTAGTTTGATTAAGAAATAGAATTCCTGACTATATTTATGAGATGGTTTAATTAGAAGGAGATATGGGTAAAGAGAATCATGGACATGCGCATCACGATCACGGTGAGTTGAAAGGAAGAAATTTGGGAATTGCAATTCTATTGAATATTGGAATTACGGTTGCGCAGGTGATCGGAGGAATCGTATCAGGGAGTTTGGCTCTTTTGTCCGATGCCATGCATAATTTTAGTGATGTTCTCGCTTTAATAATAAGTTGGTTTGCAAGTAAATTATCGAGCCGGAAACAAACGGCTAAACAAACATTCGGATATAAAAGAGCTGAGATATTAGCCGCTTTATTTAATGCAATATCTTTAGTTGTAATTGCATTTTTTCTTTTAAAAGAAGCCGTTCAGCGGATTTCGGAACCTCAGGATATTGAATCGGGATGGGTGATGATTTTGGGAGGATTATCAATTCTTTTGAATGGGCTTAGCGTGTTATTGGTAAAGAAAGATGCTGAGAACAATATCAATATGCGATCAGCCTATCTGCATCTATTATCCGATATGATTTCATCGGTTGCTGTTGTGCTGGGAGGATTGGCGATGTATTTATGGGAGGTAACGTGGATAGATAGTGTTTTATCAATAGCCATCGCACTCTATTTGGTGTATTCAAGTTGGGCTTTGGTAAAAGAAAGCGTTCGCATTCTAATGCAATTCGCTCCTGCTCATATCAATCTTGACGAAATCCTTGGAAAAGTTAAGGAGTTCGAAGAAGTTCAAAACATGCATCATGTGCATCTTTGGCAATTAGATGATAATCATATTAATTTCGAAGCTCATGTTAGTTTTCGAAACGACCTGATCTTAAGTGAGGTGACTGGTGTCTTGCACAGGTTGGAGCACATGCTTCACGACGAATTTGAAATAAGTCATGTAACACTTCAGCCAGAGGTAAATGGCTTTTGCGATGATAACAGTGTTGTAAGTCAGGAAAGAAAACATGTTCATTAGTATGTGTTCTTTCCTGTTATGGTTGAAATATTATTCGAGGGAATTTAATAAATCCGTTGGGTATTCAACAAGAATTTCTGCTCCGTTTTCGAGTAATTCTTCCATGCCTCGGAATCCCCAAAGAACACCTGCTGCGTACATTCCCGAATTTTCTGCAGTTTGCATATCTACACCCGAATCGCCAACGTACATTATTTCTTCAGGAGCAATGCGCATTTTTGTGCTAATAAGTATTGCTCCTTTAGGATTTGGTTTTCTAGGAATATCACCACCTGCACCAATTACCATTTCGAGTGTCCAGTCAGCGAGTAAAACGTTCACTACTTTCTGTGTTAATTCATTGGCTTTGTTCGAGAATATGCCAATTTTAATACCTCTTTTCTGCAGTTCTGTAAGAAGTTCTGCAATTCCCGGATACAAACGAGTTTTCGCAACGCAATTTTCATCGTATACAGACATCATTCTGTTAAAACATGCTTCTATTGTTGCTGCATCACGACCGGAATCCGGCAAGGCATTCTCTACCAATGATTTTAATCCGCTGCCAACAAAAGTTTTGTATGTATCATAGTCATGCGTTGGAAATTCTTTTTCGCTTAGAACAATATTCATTGAATCTGCAATGTCTTCAATTGAATTGGCAAGCGTGCCGTCAAGGTCAAAAACTACTCCTTTTATCATTATAATCTCTATTAAATTAAGAAGTACAAATATTGGAAACTAAGCTTGAGTATGCAAAGGGAATCATGTAAAATTTTAAGCATAAAAAAGCAGTTAATTAGAATTCCAATTAACCGCTTAAACTATAGTTTTATTTATCTAATGATGGTTCTTAATTCTGCATTGTAATCATTGGTAATATCCATCCATTCATTGAACATGTTTTGCCATGATCCTTCTCCGTAAAGCTTTTCAAACTCTTTTTTAAATCCATCATCTGTTGACCAATCGGCATAACTTTTAAAATCCCATACAAAAGCAACATCAGCGCTATTGGTTGTATGCAATGGATTATTGAAAACTAAGAATGCCAGTCCCATTTTTTCAGAAGTCTTCATGAGTTTCAAAGCAATCTCTTTAAAACGATAATATTGTCCTTTTTTCAGATCGATTGCCCAGGCTTCATAATTCTTGGCATTCATTAAGATTTCTTTTCCAAAAGATAATTTTTCATTGTAATTCCATAAATTCACTGAGCCATATTTCTCAACTAAAGGTTCTACGGTTTTGTCCCAGTCATCCTCATGACCATTTTCTTTTGCAGGTCTGGTATCTAATGCAGCGTAAGTCGTAGGACCCATAATCCATACATACCAACCAGATTTATCTCCGTATTCAACTTTTCGCAAGCCAGCCACATAATCACCTTTTGGGTGAAATTTTTCATTGTGTGCCTTAATTGCTTTTTCAAACTCATCAGCCATTCCTTTTTTTGGCAAAATGTAAAGACTCTCAACAACTGTTTTCTCCATTTTCTCACTGGTTTGTGCAACAACTGCAAAACTGAAACATAAAGCAATTGCCAAACCAATTATTCTCTTTCTCATGATAAAATTGTTTTGGTGAATAATGATCCAATTTACAATATTATTTATAATTAATCTAATTAATATTTTTTAAACAGCTTATATTTAGGGTTGTGTGGATTTTGTGCTATCCTGTTTTAAAATGAAAAGCTACAATGATAATTGTGTGAAATTCAGCTATTGAAAAATGATAAAAAGCATAGATTGATATTGTTTGCGTTGGGGCAAGATTTACAATTGAGTAATAATATTCGAAAGAATACTTTAGGAATGGTGTAGGTAAGAAAAAAAAATGCATATATTTGAAACTCTTAAAGATGGGGAATAGCTTTTTTGAAACAGATAAATAACATAGCGATTGAAATGAACATGTTGGGAACCAACATGGGAATGTCTATGTCTGAAACTTCTATTTGTGCTATTTCTACAATAATCACAACTACGACCACAACCCTTTAGGGGGTTGAATTATTACATATCGCCACAGGTGAGTAGTTGATTGCTCAAAAACCATAGGGTATAATATACCTTGTACAATAACTAATTATGCAATAATTAGTATTGTCGGAGCATTCATAAAATAACAAAGCAGAATAACTATTTAACCAAAATTTATATCAATCGATGGACAACTGGACATTTGTACGGAAGGGAATCTATCTTAAGAAATTAATCAATGAAGGTTTTAAAATTTGGAGGAAGCTCGGTTTCTAATGCAGAAAATTGTAAGCGGGTTCAGGAGATTATTAAAAGGGATTATGCCAACTGTAAGCAAGTTGTAGTTGTTTCAGCTTTTGGTGGAGTTACCGATGAGTTGGAAAGATGCATTAATCTGGCCAGTCAAAGGAGTAAAGAATATGAAAATTCCCTTTTAAAAGTAAGGGAAAGGCATATTCAGGTTATCAACGAACTTAATTTACCCGCAGAAATAGAAATTAGTACATCAAAGAAATTTGATGAATTAGCAGAATTGCTTCAAGGAGTTTATCTATTAGAGGAAATCTCGCCAAAAATTAAAAATGCAGTAATGGGATCGGGAGAAATATTATCATCTCTGATTTTTTCGGCCTATCTAAATCACTGCGGAATGAATACTGTTCTTTTCGATTCCAGAGAATTTATCAAAACACAGAATGGTAAAGGAATATTTTTAAATAGCGAGCAGACCAATAAGAATTTGAAGGCAGTGAAAAATACTGAATTTCAGCTCGCGGTGTTTCCGGGCTTTATAGCTTCTGATCAAAAAGGGGAGATGACATTGCTTGGACGTGGCGGATCGGATTACACAGCTTCTATTTTGGCAGCAGGCTTAAATTGCAGCGAGTTGGAAATCTGGACTGATGTAAGTGGAATGTTTACTGCCGATCCAAGATTAGTATCTCAGGCCTTACCAATTGAGCAGATGTCTTTTCAAGAAGCAATGGAACTTTCACATTTTGGAGCTAAAGTCATTTATCCTCCAACATTGATTCCGGTTTTGCAGAACAAAATTAATGTTCGCATTAAAAATACTTTTGCGCCCGATGATAAGGGGACTCTAATAACTGATACAGCTAAAAGTGAACGTTCTATAGTTCGAGGGCTTTCTTCCATTAATAATATCAATTTGTTCACTCTATCGGGTAGTGGAATGGTTGGGATTAGTGGATTTGCTGCCCGCTTATTCACTTGTTTGGCTCAGAATAAAATCAATGTGATTCTAATTACTCAGGCTTCTTCGGAGCAAAGTATGAGTGTTGGTATCAACGAAGGTGACAAAGAGTTGGCAATCGAAGCTGTTCGTGCTGAGTTCGAAATGGAAATTAGAATGAACTTGGTAAATGAACCTGCTGTTGAGGAGAATCTATCAATTGTTGCCGTTGTTGGTGAAGACATGGGATATACTCCAGGAATTTCCGGAAAAGTGTTTAGTGTGCTAGGTAAGAATGGTGTAAATATTCGTGCGATGGCTCAGGGAGGAAATGAATTGAATATTACTTTCATGGTTCCAACTTTCGATGTAAAGAAAGTTTTGAATGTTATTCACGAAGATTTCTTTATCTCAACTCATAAAAAAGTGAACCTGTATATTGCAGGTGTTGGAAATGTAGGAGGAAAGTTGTTGGAGTTTATCAAAAATCAATACGAATATCTTCTTGAGGAGAAAGGTTTGCAGCTGATTATTCGCGCGGTGACCAATAGTCGCAAAATGTATTTTTCTCAGGATGAAAATATGCTTCAGGACTGGAAGCAGAAATTGGAGAACGAATCAGAGGTAGCCGATTTACAGGAATTTGTTAAGCGAATGGATCAGGCGAATCTTAGAAATTCGGTGTTTGTAGATATCACTGCAAGTGAAGCTGTGAGTAAGGTCTATCAGCAGGTTTTAAACTCTACAGTTTCTATTGTAGCATGCAATAAAATAGCAGCTTCCTCAGGATTTGATAATTACATGAGAATTAAAGCCACAGCAAAAAAACACAATGTGGAGTTCATGTTTGAAAGTAATGTTGGGGCTGGTTTACCGGTTATCAGCACGATTAACAGTTTGGTTCATACTGGCGATAAAATTGTTGGAATTGATGCGGTTGTTTCAGGAAGCTTAAACTTTATAATGAATGAGTTTAATAATGGTAAATCATTTGTTGAAGCAGTTAAAATGGCAATGGAGCAGGGTTTTACCGAACCAGATCCTAAAATTGACCTGAGCGGAATGGATGTATTAAGAAAGCTTTTAATATTATCTCGCGAAGCGGGTTACAAACTGGAAATTCAGGATGTGGATCATGAACCTATGATTCCTTTATCTTGTCTGAATGGCGAAACAGCAGAGGATCTGATTCGCGACTTGGAAGCTCATAATGATCATTTTGAGGCTTGGAGAACCGTAATGGCTGAAAAAAATATCAGATACCGATACATTGCTTCCTTAAATAATGGCAAAGCCAAGGTGAGCCTGCAAGAAGTAACGCCTGATCATCCATTTTATGACATTCATGGTAAAGACAATGTGATTTCGTTAAAAACAAAGTGGTACAACGATCAGCCATTGATTATTAAAGGTGCC
>JAQBBZ010000080.1:0-5832 GCA_032125735.1 Labilibaculum sp. | reverse complement strand
TAAAAACAATTGAAGTAGATGCTTGCGGTTTGCAATGTCCTGGCCCAATTATCAAACTGAAAAAGGAAATTGATAAACTTGAAGTTGGTGATCGTTTATTACAAAAAGTAACCGATCAAGGGTTTATGAAAGATGTTGCATCATGGTGCAACATGACTGGGAACAAATTAATTTCTCTTGAATCCGATAAAGGAATTATTTCCGCACTTATCGAAAAACAAAAGAAAGAGGAACAATGCTCTGCTTCAAAAGCCTCTTCAGCAAAAAATAAAACCTTGGTTGTGTTCTCTGATGAATTAGATCGTGCCTTAGCCTCTCTTGTTATTGCCAATGGTGCAGCTGCAACGGGAAGTAAAGTCACCCTCTTCTTCACCTTCTGGGGATTAAATGTGATTAAAAAGGCACAAAAACCAAAAGTTCAGAAAGATTTGATGGGGAAAATGTTCAGCAAAATGATGGCGGGCAGCGCAGACGATCTTAAATTATCGAAAATGAACATGATGGGATTAGGTTCTAAAATGATGAAAAAAAGAATGTTGTCGAAAAAAGTAGACTCTCTTGAAGATTTATTGAAAACAGCCATGGAGAATGGTGTTGAAATGATTGCCTGCCAAATGTCGATGGACGTTATGGGAGTTGATAAGGATGAGTTACTTGATGGCGTTACCATTGGAGGTGTTGCTACATATCTGGAAGAAGCAGAGAAATCAAATGTCAACCTATTTATCTAAGAGTTAAAAACCATATAAACCTGACAGTTACTATATCTGTCAGGTTTTATTTTTTTAATCCCCATCCTCCAAGGAAAAAACATCTTCTACTTTGCATCCAAAATAACGAGCCATTTTTAGAGATAAAACAGTTGAAGGTACAAATTTCCCTTTCTCTATAGCGTTAATTGTTTGTCTTGATACTCCTATTTTATCAGCTAATCCAGCTTGTGTAATGTCCTTTTTTGCTCTTTCAACCTTTATCGTATTTTTCACAACTTTTTTATTTATTATACTTATTCAGTCCAAAACTTCCACCTCTTATTATAAACATATATAATAGTAAAAAATATGAGATGAAATTGTAAAATATAAAATCCTTCCAATTCGAAATCTGGCCCAAGCCAATAAAGCATTCCTGCAAATATCCATGTGAAAAATAAAGCCTGTGTTAAAGATTTAGACCTAAGTTGTTGATAAAATTCATCTTCAACCTTCTCTTTCGAAAACAAGTACAACGTAAAACCAATTATAGATAAAATAAGACTTCCATTTACCCAAGGTTTCACTTCTTCTTCAGTATATATTGGTTTATATTTTAAAATATCATCTAAATCCTGTTTTTTATAACTGCTCACAGGTAAGTCCGTACTCCCACTTAAGAAACCACGATTAAAATCGTCAATATTACCAATACATGATAATACAAATGCAACAAACACAAATAAGATTCCAACTCTTTTAAAATAATAAGGAAAATAGGTTTTCATTCTTTCAATTTTATAAATTAAACTTTTAATTATTATTCTGTGCACAGACCAAATGTAAAGTTTAATTTACTTTTTAACAAGTTTTAACGTCTTTTTGTATCTAAACCAAGACATTTCAATAATGATCATCAATCCAACATACTGAAATATTACTTATTCATCAAAATAAAATTAAGCAAAAAGAAAGGGCTGTTTCATAATTTGAAACAACCCTTCTATTATTATTAAACTAGATCATAAATCTTAATAATCAGTTTTTACCCATCAGATTATTATTCCTTAAACATTTCATTATTTCAGATAAAACTTACTCTTTTACTGGACATTGCTTATGCAATTTTGTAATTTGAGTTATGCTAATTTATGCAGACTAGCTCACAAAAAAATCAGTCTGACATCACACGCTCCTATTTTAAAAGAAAAATACTATATATTTTCAATTAACATCAAGCTTATTTAACAACCTTATACTCAATCATGATAATAGATTAAATTAGAAAGAGCTAAGTTGGTTTTCCTCTAGTAATAGAGAAAAGCCATTAGTGGTTAGTGGTTGACCGAAATAGCAGAATTGCCTTTAATCCCCGTATTTAAAGAATTCTGCTATTTCTCTAAACCATGAAGTAAAAGAATACATTCAATTCAAAAAAAGGCGATAAAATCAAAATGCATGATTTTATCGCCTTCTTTAATATTATTAATCTTGATTAGAGTAAACAGCACTCCTACTATTCATCATCGTCGTCGTCATCATCGTCTTTTGCAACATCATCCACTTCCTCTTCTTCATCATCTTCTGACATTAAAAAATCGGAATCAGAATATTTATCTTCATAGGATTCCTTCTTACTATCCAGAAGGTTTCCATCATCATCAAAATCATCATCTTCTTCAATAAGCTCCTGAGCTTTCCGAATCGACATGCGAACCATATAAATTTTATCCTCGGTCTCGAATGGCAAAGCACTTACCATTTCATTCTTATGGTTTCTGAATTCAATCAAATTATCCATATATCCCTCAGGATAATACAATTTTATTTGTTCCTGTATCTCTTGACTAAGCTTTTCGTAGCTCTGGATTACTCGTGGTTTATTGCTGCTTTTCATACAATAATTTGTTTATCGAAAAATGGAAATATATGTGGTTTTCATTTAATTACCAACCTAATAAATATGCAAAAACTAAGGGCGCTACAATTGTAGCATCTGATTCAATAATAAATTTAGGTGTTTCAATTCCTAACTTACCCCAAGTAATTTTTTCATTTGGAACAGCTCCGGAATAAGAACCATAACTAGTTGTAGAATCCGAAATTTGACAGAAATAAGACCAAAATGGCGTATTAGTTCTTTCCATATCCTGGTACAACATAGGCACCACGCATATTGGGAAATCTCCAGCAATACCACCACCAATTTGGAAAAATCCAATACCTTCGTCTCCCGCTGTGTTAGTATAGTAATCGGCCAACCAAATCATGTACTCAATACCTGATTTCATAGTTGACGCTTTCAATTCTCCTTTTAAGCAATAAGATGCAAAAATATTCCCCATGGTTGAATCTTCCCAACCTGGAACTACTATAGGAAGGTTTTTCTCAGCAGCCGCCAACATCCAGCTATTTTTTGGATCAATTTCATAATACTGTTCCAACACACCAGAAAGCAATAATTTATACATGAATTCGTGTGGAAAATATCTTTCACCCTTATCCTCAGCGTCTTTCCAAATCTTAAATACATGTGCTTGTAACCTTCTAAAAGCTTCTTCTTCCGGAATACAAGTATCAGTAACTCGATTTAAACCTTTTTCCATTAAATCCCATTCGTCTTGTGGAGTTAAATCTCTGTAATGAGGAACTCTTTTATAGTGTGAATGAGCCACCAAATTCATAATATCTTCTTCCAGGTTTGCACCGGTACAAGTAATGATATGAACTTTATCCTGACGAATCATTTCAGCCAAAGATCGCCCTAACTCGGCAGTACTCATAGCACCTCCAAGAGTAATCATCATCTTCTTACCTTCCGCTATATGCTTTTCGTAAGCAACGGCAGCATCAACTAAAGCTGCTGAATTAAAATGTCTGTAATGTTCAAGTATGAATTTAGTTACTGGTCCTTTATTTTGCATGATTTTTAAATTTATAGCAAAGCATTTTATATACTATTTGGCAATTAAAAGCTTAGGCTTATCGTGCCTCTTGTAGTGCCAATTCTACAATTTTATTTATAAAACAATTACTTCTTTACTTTTTGTATCCTAAAAGTTTAAACATTTCATCAGCAGATTGTTCGTTACGATAAACGTAATCGAAGAAATTGCCTTTTTCATCTCGATCAATAATAACGTGCTTTGGAGATGGAATCAAACAATGCTTAATGCCACCATATCCGCTAATAGCATCCTGATAAGCTCCAGTATGGAAAAACCCAATATATAAGGGTTCTTTTTCATCATCAGAATAACTCGGAAGCAAAACCTCTTGATTTAAATCTTCAGAATTGTAATAGTCTGAATGATCACAACTGATTCCACCAATATTTACACGTTTGTATTCATTCTTCCATTTATTTATTGGTAATAGAATAAATTTCTCGTGAATAGACCATGCGTCAGGAATGGTATTCATTAAACTATTATCAATCAAATACCATGATTCCGAATCATTTTGTTGTTTCTGTTCCAGTACTTTAAATACGATTGCACCACTTTCTCCTACAGTATACTTACCAAATTCGGTAAAGATATCCGGCTCAGGAATATTTTCCTTAGTGCAAGCATCTTTTATGTTCGAAATAATCTCATTAATCATGTATTCATACTGATACTCGAATCCAAGATGATTACGTATTGGGAAACCTCCACCTAAATTAAATGAATCCAGAGTTTCGCTATCCTTTTTTAATTCGGCATAAACCTTGAGCGCTTTCTGAAATTCGCCCCAGTAATATAAACTATCCTTAATTCCTGAATCAACGAAAAAGTGAAGCATTTTAAGCTCGAACTTAGGATTGTTCTTTATTCTATCGTGATAAAAACTAATAATTTCGTTACTACGAATCCCCATTCTGGATGTGTAATAGGCTGATTGAGATTCCTCATTAATAGCCATTCGTAAACCAATTTTCAAAACTCGATCTTTTGCAATTATTTCCAGTCGATCCAATTCCTGTACACTATCGAAAATAATGATGCTGTTTTTGAACCCAAACTCCTGCATATCAAGTATCTTAACCAAATACTCATCCGTTTTGTATCCATTGTGAACAATTATTCGGTTCAAATCAATTTTTTTATCTCTATAGAGATTCAAAATTAAATCAATATCAAAAGCTGATGAAGTCTCAAGATTAACATTGTGCTTTAAAGCTTCGCCAATAACATGAGCAAAGTGATTGCATTTAGTACAATAACAATAGTGGTACGTACCCGCATAATTGTTTTTTTTAATTGCCCTATTAAAGAGATTTCGAGCTTTTTTAATTTGGTCTCCGATTTTAGGAAGGTAAAAAAATCGAAATGGAGTACCATATTTCTCAATAAGATATTTCATAGAGATTCCTTGAAAAGTGAGAGTATTATCTCGTAAATCAAAGCCCTCTTGTGGGAAATAATAACTCTGCTCAATCAAATCAAAATAGGTGTTTTTCATCTACGTAATCATAAAATAATATTGTTATTTGTCTTTCGGCTTAATTTGCAAATAAAACCATTTTTTCAATTAAATATAGCCTTCACAAAAAAAAAAAACACTCACACACTCATTTTTTTTTTGTGCTTGACTTAGACCTCTACAAAATCAGATAGTTCGTGGCTTTCACAGATTCCAGAATAGTCGTAAATTCATTCTTCTATTTTGTTTTCTTCCTCTTGTTTCTCCGGCTTTGTAATTTTCAATCCCTCAACAAGTATATACACCAATCCCATTACGCTTAAAAAGCCAATGACCTTTATATATTGCTTTCCAACATATCTTGATTGATTCGACCAATCAAGAGTAAGTTTAGGAAACCCATTTATTACCAAAATACTACTAACAGAAAGTAACAGGATCAGTACCAATACTAAAACTACAATTGTTTTCTTATTCATTCTATTTTTTTTATCACAAATTAAATATTCTCAATATTTTTTAAAAAAGAGACGGGCCAAATTTACCAGATAATATAGTAAAATATCAATTTTTAAACCTACTAAAAACTTTCTTTAGTCTATTCTCAAAATTAGAAATAGCCCTAAAAAATTTTATTGGGCATTGAATGTAGAATTTCATATATTGAGATATCTAGATTTAAACTATTACCCAAATATTATAGCACATGATAGATAAGATTAGTACTCTTGGC